>JBCDLQ010000127.1:0-6528 GCA_039414335.1 Pseudomonadota bacterium
CTGTCCCCTTACACCACCTTTCCCGGATTCATCAGTCCATCCGGATCCAGTGCCCGCTTGATTCGCTGCATCAGCTCGACCTTTAAGGGCTGTCCACGGGCCAACTCCTCGCGCCGTAGTTGCCCGACGCCATGCTCGGCAGCAATCGAGCCCCCCAGCGCGCGCACCTGATCGAAAACGATGCGGTTGCAAATCGATTCAGTGGCGCGGAAGCTTTCCGCGGTCCAGTGCTCTGGCTGGCTGAGATTGAAGTGCAGATTACCGTCGCCCAGATGGCCGAATACGCAGGGTCGAATGCCCGGCACGGCCTCGGCGAGCGCCGGCAGGACGCGATCCAGGAGATCGGGAATACGCGGAATCGGAACGGAGATATCGTGCTTCAGACTGGCGCCGCCTCGAGACTGGGCTGCCGAGATGCCCTCGCGCAGCTCCCAGAGCTGATCGGCCTGCGCATCGCTTTCGGCTACAACGCCGTCGCGCACGAGGCCCCGTTCGATCAGGTTCATCAGCTCCGTCTCTGCAGCTGACAGCAACCAGTCGCCGCCAACGCTGCTGTCCAGCTGAATCAGGACATACCAGGGATGGGAGACCTCGAAGGGATCGCGCGCTGATGATTGATCGGCCAGCACGAAGTCCATCGCCAGTCGAGGCATGAACTCGCAGGCCGAAAGGTTCTCGCCAAACGCCGAACGCAGCTTCTTCAGCAACCCCAGACCTTGTTCCAACGCATCGCAGGCCAGCATGGCCGTCACGCTTTGGCGGGGCGCCGGAGCCAGTCGCAGACAGGCGGCAGTGATGAACCCGAGCGTGCCCTCGGAGCCGATCAGCAGCTGCTTCAGGTCATAACCGCTGTTGTCCTTGCGCAGGGGGTCGAGTTCGCTGAAGACCCGGCCGTCGGCCAGCACGGCCTCCAGCCCCAGCACCTGCTGGCGCGTGTTGCCGTAGCGGATGGTTAGATTGCCGCCGGCATTCGTGGCCAGCGTGCCGCCGATGCTCGCCGTGCCTTCCGAGGCCAGGCTGAGGGGATAGAGCAACTCATGGTCAGCCGCGATCTCACGCACCCGGGCCAGCGTCGCCCCGGCCTCGATCACCAGACTGGCATCCACGGGATCGATCGACCGCAGGGCGCGCATGCGCTCCATCGAGATGATCAGCTCGCCGTTTAGCGCCGAGCCACCGCCCACCAGACCGGTGCGCCCGCCCTGGGGAATCATGGCGATACGATACTGCGCGCACAGGGCCACGACCTGGGACAGTTGATCGGTCGAGGCCGGCCGAGCGACGGCCAGTGGATGGCCGTGGAATCGGCGGCGCGGTTCTTGCCGATAGGTGTCAATATCGGTAGGCGACTGCAGCCAGCCGCCGTCGCCGAGAATGGATTGGAATGCTGGCCCGAGGCGAGCCAGTGGATCGGCGCTCACGGCGCTGGCGGCACGCCAGGCTGACGCAGGGACTCCCCGCGTTCTTCCCAGGCTTCGCTCACCATAGTCCGCACATCGCCACGCAGTTCAGCGGCATCAAAGACCCGACCACCGCGAATCGTGTAGCGCACGCCGCTGGTGCGGATCACTTCGTTGTCTGCATTGAGCTCGATGGCGCCCGTGCCATAGAGACGCTTGAAGTTGATCAGTGGATTGCTGTCAACCACGACCAGGTCGGCCAGCTTGCCCACCTCGACGGAGCCGATGTCATCGTCGAGGCCGAGCACCTCGGCTCCGTTGAGCGTGGCCGCACGGATCACTTCCAGCGGATGGAAGCCTGCTTCCTGCAGCAGCTCCAGCTCCTGGATGTAACCGAAACCATAGAGCTTATAGATGAAACCTGAGTCCGAACCGACCACGATCCGGCCGCCGTGGTTCTTGTAATCGTTCAGGAAGACCATCCAGCGCTGAAAGTTGTCGCGCCAGGCAACCTCGTCGGCGGTTGACCAGTTGAACCAGTAAGACCCATGAGCCGTGCGCGAAGGCTGGAAGAAGTCCCACAAGCTGGGCAGCGTATAGTCCGCGTGCCACTCGGCCGTGCGCTGGGCCATGAAGTCGCGGTTGGCCTCGTAGATGGTCAGCGTGGGGCTGATCGTGAAATCCAGCTCGATCAACTCATCGCGCACGGCCTGCCAGCGCGGATGATCCGGACCCACGGCCTGGGACCATAAGCGACCCGCTGCCGCGAAACGATGATATTCGTCAGCGTAGTTGTACTCAGCCGGGTAGTCCTGCACCGTGCGATCGGTAAACAGCGCCTCGGGCAGGCCGTACCAGTGCTCCATGGTGGTCAAACCGGCCCGCGCCGTATCGAGCACGTTGGCGCGAGTCACGTCCATCTGCGCGTGATGCATGGCCGTGCCCAAACCTTGTTCACCCGCCTCATCGATCGCGGCCAGCAGCACTTCCGGCCGCGCGCCAAAGAATTTGATGCCGTCACCACCGCGCTCGGCCAGTCGGCGCACCCAGCGGCGGGCCTGCTCGGCGGTGGTGATGGGACGGTCCCGTCCTTGACCGAACACGACGTAGGAAATGATACGGGGTGCTGTGATCTCACCGTCGGCCGAACGCTGGCGCTCGCGGAAGGTCCATTCGGCGCCGTTGAAGGAGCCGGGGTCGCGAATCGTGGTGATGCCATGCCCCATCCAGAGCTTGTAGACATATTCTGCCGGCGTGCCCTGAGAGGCACCGCCGATATGGGCGTGGATATCGATGAAACCCGGCAGGACGTAGTGGCCTTCCAGATCAATCTCGCGACCACCCACATCCAGCTCCGGCCGACGTTCCGGCGGAATCACCACGCCCGGCGAACCCAGCCGTGCCAGCTGCACGATGCGATCGTCTTCGATGACGATATCCACGGGCCCGATCGCTGGCGCACCAGTGCCGTCGATCACCGTGACCCCGCGCAGGATGAGCTGGCGGTACGGGCCCATGCCTTCTTCCGAATCAGGGGCGCCCGGAACGCCCGACTCATGATTGTCTGCCCAGGCAAGGGCCGGTAGCAGCGACAGGGCAAGCAGCAACAACAGAACTCGGACCATCAAACTCTCTCCAGAACGAACGGCTGGCCGACCACGCTTGTCGCCAGCGCTCACCACAGTATCAGCAGCACCGTATAGGTGACGAAGATCACAAGCAAGGTCGCACCCTCGATTCGATTGATTCGACCAGGACCCTTGCGGCCGATTCCGAAGATCAGCAGGAGGAGCGTCAGGCCCAGCATCATGGGCACATCGCGACGCAGCACTTCCGGGTCGACGGCCAGCGGGGTGACCGCTCCAGCCAGGCCAATCACCACCAGCGTATTGAACAGATTCGAACCCAGCACGCTGCCCAGGGCCAGGTCCTGCTCGCCGCGGCGTGCCGCCACCAGCGTCGAGGCCAGCTCGGGCAGCGAAGTGCCGATCGCCACAACCGTGAGACCGATGACCAGATCGCTGAGCCCGAACCACTGGGCCAGGTCCACGGCGCCGGTCACGACCAGGCGCGAGCTGAACACAAGAATGATCAGGCTGACGGGCAACCACAGATAGCAGGCACGAAGTCCAATGTGCTGATGGTCCAGCGCGTCATCGACATCGGCCACGAGGGGATCGGCCGGTGCGCGCCAGCTCTGCACCAGGTTCCAGACCAGCAGCCCGCCGAACATCGCCAGCAAGACAAAGGCTTCAAGGCGAGACACCTGTCCATCGAGCAGCTGCCAGCCGGCCATAACCGTCACCAGCAGGAGCAAGGGCAGCTGCTTCTGGACCACATCGGACTGGACGCGAATCGGGCTGACCAGGGCGGTCACACCCAGGATCAAGGCGATGTTGCTGATGTTGGAGCCATAGGCATTGCCCAGGGCCAGGCCGGGATTGCCCTGCATCGCCGACAGCACGGACACGGTCATCTCTGGTGCTGACGTTCCGAAGCCAACGATGATCATGCCGATCAGCAGGGGCGACAGCCCCCAGTGCCCGGCGAGCACGGAGGCGGCACTGACGAATCGATCGGCACTCCACAACAGCAGTACCAGACCAATGATCAGCAGCGATAGAGAAACAGCCATGGACACGGAGTCCCTTCATTCCCTTAAGGCCACGAGCATACCGTTTGCTGACGACCAGCCGGCACCAAAACGAGCCTGAATCCTGGCCTTGGCGTTCTGAGCAACCATTATTCAATCAACCTTTTCCCGATCAAAGCAGAAGACCGTTCCCCATCCGATCCATTGCCCCGCTGCCCATCGAGTGCCAGAATGGAGACCTCTTCATCGGCCATAGCGACCATGACGCAAAAGACGCCCATCCTGCACGCCGTGATGCTTGGCGGCAGAGCTCCCCGCTGCCGAATCGAGCTCCACGACATCGCCTTTGCCGTTGGTACCTCACTGCCGTCGATGCATGAACAGCTTCTCAATCAGTGGTTCGGTCAGCCCCAGGGTCTGCATATCGATGCCTATGCCGTGCTGGCCTATGCCGACGGCCATCGCATCGAACTGCGCGAGGAACCGGCAAATCAGGACAAGCAGCTCTACTTCATCAACATCGGCGGCTATGAGGCCAATGAACTGGCCGAGCAACACGCCTATGGCTTCTACGTGGCGCGCAACAAGACCGAAGCGAAAACCCGTGCCAAGGCTGAGCTCCTGCCCGGCCGCGATGAAGTCCACAAGGACGACCTCTACGACGTCGACGACTGCCTGGTACTGACGGAAGTCAACGGCCAGCACGTGCACCTGATCGAAGACGCTGATGCGGGCGCACCCGAAGTGATCAACGGCTACTTCCCCCTGCCCTCGCGCACGGTCAAGGACTGGGTGGCCCGTCAGGAGTCCAACGGCTGATACAAGGCCTGAGCTGGGGCAACGCGAAATTCCGATAAGGAGTCAGGACATGAGCGATCCAAAAGACAACAGCCAGCATCCCGGTGCCGACGGCCTCGGGGGCGTGTTCTTCCGCTGCGACGACCCGGACGCCACCAAGCAGTGGTATGCCAAGCACTTGGGGCTGGACGTGGACCAATGGGGCAGCGTCTTCCGCTGGCGCAAGGAAGACAACCCGGAGGAAAAAGGCTGGACCCAGTGGAGTCCCTTCAAGGGCGACACGGACTACTTCGGCGACCGGTCGCAGCAGTTCATGGTCAACTACCGCGTCCGTGACCTGGCCAAGGTCATCGAGCAGATGCGCGAAGCCGGCGTCGAAATCGTCGGCGACATCATCGAAGAGTCCTACGGCAAGTTCGCCCACGTCATCGACCACGACGGTCGACGCATCGAGCTGTGGGAGCCGGGCGAAGAACCCAGCTGACGACCGCGTCGGGCAGCTCCCGATACCACCGCCCATCGCTCTACATGGCTGACTGAGTAGAACGACGGACGGGGCGCGGAAGCTTGACCTGAGGATCAGGCCGCGTCGGTCAGGCGACCGTCGCGGTAGTCCCACATGGCCTGTTCGATCTCTTCGCGCGTGTTCATCACGAAGGGACCGTGCTGGTAGACCGGCTCGCCGATCGGCTTGCCGGCCAGCAGCAGCAGGCGCGCGCCTTCTTCGCCGGCCGTGATCGTGACCGAGTCACCTTCCGTCAGCACTCCGGCGGCACGATGCGGGATCCGCTTGTCGCCGATCTCGGCCTCGCCTTCATAGAGATAGAGAAAGGCGTTGTAGTCCGCTTCGATCGGCAGGATGATCAACTGACCGGCATCCAGGCGTAGATCCAGATACAGCGGGTCCGTGGACAAACGCTGATCGCCCCCGTTGACGGCACCACCGATCGTTTTGCCTTCGAAGTCGAAACGACCCGCAAGGACCTTGACCGTTCCGCCGTCGAAGTTGACCTGAGGGACCTGGTCGGCCGGGATGTCTTGGTAAGACGCGGGCCGCATCTTCTCGGCTGCGGGCAGATTGATCCACAGCTGGAAGCCGCGCATGCGCCCGTCTTCCTGCTTTGGCATTTCTGAGTGGATCACGCCTCGACCGGCGGTCATCCACTGGACCGAGCCCGGCCCCAGATCTCCGACGTTGCCCAGGTGATCCTGGTGCTCCATATGGCCATCCAGCATGTAGGTCACGGTCTCGAAGCCGCGATGCGGGTGGGCCGGGAAGCCGGCCAGGTAATCGTCCGGGTTGTCGGAGAAGAATTCATCCATCATCAGGAACGGGTCCAGGCGCGCGAGCTGGCTGGAGCCAATACTGCGGCGCAGCTTCACGCCGGCCCCGTCCGATGTCGGCTGGGACTGGATGATCCGTGCGATGTTGCGTTCCTTGGTATTCATGGTGAGTCTCCTTTCTGTCTTCAGGCGGCGCCGCGATCTGCGTCACTGGCCGCCAGGATTTGCAATTGTTCGAGGGCGCCGGCCCGGGCCTGTTCGGCCGCTTCCGGACCCATGGTCAGCCCTTCGGCATAGACGAACTCCAGGCTCTTCAGACCCAGCAAGCCGAAGAAGCTGCGGATCAGCGGCGTCTGTGAATCGCCCGGAGTGCCGGCGTATTTCCCGCCGCGGGTCGCAATCACGACCACGCGGCGATCTTCCAGCAGGCCAGCCGGGCCGTTCTCCGTGTAC
>JBCDLQ010000128.1:0-6498 GCA_039414335.1 Pseudomonadota bacterium
ATCGAGTACCAGGACTTCATCGACGAAGTCATACGAGAGCGACTGGAGCGAATCCCGGGAATTTCCTCCGCCACTCCCAGAGGCGGTCGGCCTTATGAGATCCGAATCACCTTCGATCCTTACCGGGCGGCAGCTATCGGCGTCGACCTGACGCGAATCGGGGCGAGGCTCGGTCAGAATTCGGATGTGTCCGGTGGTTTCCAGGAAGTGGGTCGGCGCCAATACACGCTGCGCTTTGAGGGTCAGTATGAGATCGACGACATACAGAACCTGGTGCTTGAGTGGCGAGAGGGGCGTCCGGTCTATCTGAGCGACGTGGCGGAAGTGGCGCGCGTCATGCGGGATAACACGGGCGTTATGACCCAGAATGCGGGTCCATCGATTGCCATGAATGTGATCGCTGAGCCGCGCGTCAATCTGATTGAGGTCATGGATGCGCTTCAGGCGGAGGTCCGCGCGCTTGAGGAGAGTCACCTCGCACCCGCGGGGCTTCAGCTGATTCAGGCATCGGATGACACGATCTACATTCGCGAATCGATCTGGATGGTCGTGACCAACCTGATTCTCGGCATGGCCCTGGCGATCGGTGTTCTATGGTTCTTCTTCCGCAAGTTCCGCGCCACGATGATGGTCGCCTTGGCGATCCCGCTTTGCTTGTGTTTTGCCTTTCTCGTTCTAGACGGCAGCGGTCGAACCCTGAACGTGATTTCCCTTGCTGGTCTGGCCTTCGCTACGGGAATGGTCCTCGATGCGGCTATTGTCGTTCTCGAGAATATCGTGAGGCAGAGAGAGCAAGGTCGCGACCCGATGGAGGCCGCCTATCGTGGAGCAAGCCAGGTCTGGGGCGCGCTGTTGGCCTCAACCGTGACCACCGTGGCGATCTTCCTTCCGGTGATGTTTCTGAAAGACGAAGCAGGTCAGCTTTTTGCTGACCTTGCGGTCGTGATTTCAGCGGCCATCGTCTGCTCATTGATCGTGGCGGTGATCGTGTTGCCAGCTGCAAGTTACCGCTTGCTCGGCGACGGTGTGATCAAAGATCGACATAGCAGTTGGTGGCGATGGTCAACGGATCGCATCATGGCGTTGACGGAAACATCCCGCCTTCGCCTCGGCTGGATCGTTGGGCTCACGATTGCGCCCCTGGTCATCGGATTTCTGCTGATTCCACCCGCAGACTATTTGCCAGAGGGTGAACAGAACTTCGTTTTCGGATTTATTCAGACACCGTCCGGAATGGGGCCGGACACGGCTGAAGAAGAGCTCGTGAACGTCATCAATGACCGCATGCGACCCTACATCGAAGGCGATAAAACACCGGTCATCGACAACACCTTCCTCGGCTTTTTTGGTACGGGTGCCTTTTTCGGTCTGCGAGCCGCTGACGAACGGGAAGTGGATGAGCTGCTCCAGATCGTCAATACAGAGATGCTCGCCGGTTTTCCCGACACCTTTGGTTTCGCCAACCGGTCGCCGATCTTCGGTGGACGCGGTGCCCGCTCTATCGCCGTTGACCTTCAGGCTGCTGATTTTGAAGATCTTTTGGCCGCTGGGCAAATCGGATTTGGTCTGATCAATCAAGCGCTGCCCGGCAGCAGCGTCCGTCCCCAGCCGGGCCTGGAGCTGGCCGAGCCGGAACTGCGCCTGGTTCCCGATGATCGCCGGATCGCTGAGTTGGGTTGGACACGGAGTGATGTGGCCACGCTGATTCGGGCTTTGGGTAATGGCGCGTTCCTGGGTGACTACTTCGATGGCGACCGTCGCCTGGACGTGATCCTTCGGGGTGAAGAGTGGCTGACGCCGGAAGAGCTAATGGCTATGCCCCTGGCTACGCCGTCTGGTCGGATTGCCACGCTGGGTGAACTGACTCGGCTCGAACGCACCGCTGGACCCAACCAGATTCGTCGCGTAGATCGTCGTCGAACGCTATCGCTGCTCGTGACGCCGCCGTCGGACATGCCGATGGAAGTGGCGCTGGAAACGCTGCGGGCGGAAGTCGAGCCGGCCATACGCGGCGCCCTGCCGCCCGATGGTGTGGTCAACTACACGGGAACTGCAGAAGCTTTGGATGAAACGCTGCGCAATTTGGCCGGCAGTTTCGCGCTGGCCGTGCTCATCCTCTATCTGTTGATTTCGGCCTTGTTCCGATCCTTCCGGGATTCCCTGCTCGTGCTTCTGACCCTACCCATGGCAACGGTCGGTGGCATCGTGGGCCTGCGCATCGTGGGCGCGATTACGGGCCAGGCCATGGACATGCTGACCATGATCGGATTTGTCATCTTGCTTGGCCTGGTGGTGAACAACGCGATTCTGCTCGTCTATCGCGCGCGTGATGGAGAACGTGAGGGCATGAGCCGTCGGGAAGCCGTTGAATCAGCCGTGCGTCTGCGCCTGCGACCGATCCTGATGAGCACCTTCACCAGCCTGTTCGGCATGCTGCCGCTGCTTCTGCTGCCGGGCTCGGGCACGGAACTCTACAAGGGGCTGGCGGCCGTCATTGTCGGTGGCCTGGCCATCAGCACACTGTTTACCCTGATTCTACTGCCCAGCTTGCTGCGCATGAATGAAGAGAAGGTCCCGTCGCGAATCGGCGATGCGGTGCCAGCATGAGGTACTTCATGATGAAAGGAACCGCTGTTCTTATTATTTCTTCCATGCTGTCGGCGACGGCGCTGGCCCAGTGGGGTGGCGCTTCACCGGTGCAGGTTGGAGAGGCTCGAGTGACTTCAATGGCGCCAACCATGCAGGTGGCCGGGACCGTGGTCTCACGCCAGGATGCGCTGCTGTCGGCTGAAGTCGAAGGCCGGCTGATTACCGTGGCCGACGTCGGCACGCTGGTTGAAACCGGCGACGTCATTGCGCAGATCGAAGATACCACGCTGAGCCTGCGGGCCCAGGAGCTGGCTGCCGAAGTCACGCGTGCTGAAGCTCGCCTGCGATTTCTGGAAGCCGAGCTGGTTCGTCTCGAGCGACTCGCTGAAACCAACCTCGCCGCCGTCAGCCAAATCGATCAGACTCGCTCCGAGCGCGATGTGGCCAGTTCCGATCTGGTCGTGGTCAATGCGCGCCTGAGTCAGGCCGAAGATCAGCTGGCCCGCACGCGCATCACTGCCCCGTTCCCGGGCGTGATCGCCGAGCGTCGTGCGCAGGCCGGCGAGCGGGTTGCGACCGGCAACGCCGTTGTTCGTCTGGTCAATCCGGACAGCCTGGAAGTGGTTGCGCGTGCGCCCCTGAGCTTCTACCGCTATGTCCGTGCCGGCGACGAGCTGGCCGTCAATACGGGCATCGACGTCCCGATGATTTCGCCAGTCCGGACGGTCGTCAGCGTCGGCGGTGAGAATCAGCACGTCTTCGAGCTTCGCCTCGACGTCACGGAGCCGTTGCCGGTTGGGCAGACCGTGCGCGTTACCGTTCCGACCGCCGACGTGCGTGAGGTGCTAGCCGTACCCCGTGATGCGCTGGTACTGCGCGGTGATGGGATTGCGATCTTCATCGTCGATCAGGACAACACGGCACGTCGCATCCGGGTCACAACCGGTATCGGTGAGGGCGAGTGGATCGAGGTGCAGGGTCCCGTTCAGGCCGGCGATCGGATCGTCGTTCGCGGCAACGAGCGCCTGCGGCCTGGTCAGGAAGTCAACGTCCAGGGCGTCGAGCCCGAGTCCGCCTGATCGCGCTGTTTGAATAAAGCGTTCAGGCCTCGTCCTGAGCGCGAGCGGCCACGATAAAGGCCTGCTGCCGGCCATCATCGAGTCTTCGTATTCGACAGCCGTAGAGTCGACTGAGATTTTGCTCGGTCAACTGGTCGGCCGCAGGTCCCAGGGACCAGACTCCATTTCCGAACATCAACAGCACGTGTGAGCAATAGCAGGAGGCCAAATTGGCATCGTGCAGGGCCATGATGGCTGCTCGGCGCTGATGGGCTACTCGATCAAACACGATGTCCAGTACGGCGATCTGATGGGCCGGGTCCAGATGATTGGTGGGTTCATCGAGCAGCAGGAGCACCGGGTCCTGCACCAGCAGTGTCGCCAGTGCCAGCCGTCGGGACTCGCCGCCGGAAAGCTGTATGCAGCTGATGCTGTTGAACCCTTTCAGTCCCACGTCGTTCAGAGCCTGGCGGGCCCGCTCATGGTCGCTTGCGCTTTCGTGGGCGAGAGCGCCCAGGTGAGGATGGCGTCCGATCAGGGCCGTTTCTTCGCAGGAGGCTTCAAAGGCGTACTGCGTGTGTTGAGGTAGCAGCCCCAGCTGTTGAGCCAGCAGTTTACGCGGCCAGTCATTCAATTCGCGACCGTGGATGCGGATCTCACCGTGATCGGCGTCGTGGACGCCGGCCAGCGTCTTGAGCAAGGTGGTCTTGCCGACACCGTTCGGGCCAAGCAATCCCAATGATTGGCCGGGTTCCAGGACAAGGCTGAGATTCTCAACCACGTTGGTGGCGCCGATCGACACGTTCAGTTCGCAAACCTCAAGCAATGGTGTGTCCATCTCAACGAATCCCCTGGGCTCGGCGTAGCAGCAGCAGGAACAGCGGCACGCCAATGAGCGCGGTCAGTACACCCACCGGTAGCTGTCGAGGACTGAGCACGGTGCGCGCGGCCGTATCGGCCAGCAACAGAAAGCTGGCGCCGAAGAGCGCTGCGGCCGGCAGCAGGCGGCGATGGTCCGATCCGACCAGCAGGCGCATCAGATGCGGCACGATGAGACCGACAAACCCAATGGCGCCGGCCATGGCCACGGCCAGACCGGTCAGCAGGGACGCGACGAGATAGATCTCCCAGAACCGTCGTTGACTGGGCTCACCCAGCAGCTCGGCCTGTAGCGGGCCCGCACTCAGCACGTTGAGCATGCGTGAGCGCAGCCAGATCAGCGCCAGCCCGAAGAGCAGCGGCAGCAGCCACCAGACCGAGGCGCGAGCATGGCTCAGGTCACCCATCAGCCAGAACAGCATGCCGCGCAGGCTGGTGTCGTCTCCCATGGCCAGGATCAGGCTGATCAGTGCACCCCATCCCGCGGCCACGACGACGCCGGTCAGCAGGACTCGGGTCGTCGTCCAGGCACCCCGTCCGCTGGCCAGATAGAACACGATCAGCGTGGTCAGCAGAGCGCCGAGGAAGGCCATCAAGGGCACAGGAAGCCAGCTCAGACCCATCATCATGGCCAGGAGAGCGAAGGTGCTGGCGCCGCCGGATAGCCCGAGGATGTAGGGATCAGCGAGGGGGTTTCGCAACAGGACCTGCATCAGGCAGCCGGCGGTCGCCAGCAGGCTGCCGACAAGCAGGGCAGCGATGGCGCGCGGCAATCGTAGCTCGATCAGAATGCGCAAGCCCCTCTCATCCGCTTGCCAGGGCCACAGCCAGCCGCTGCTGCCCACAGCCAGCGCCAGCAGGAGCGCGAGCATCATCAGCAGCACCAGGCCCGCCAGCATCCAGCGCCAGTGTCGGGGCGCAATGATCATTCGGGTAGGGCGCTGTTGAGGGTAGTGAGTTGCGAATCCACAGTCATGGTTGGCAAGAAACGCTTGAATTGATTACTATTCAGGGCAGTTGATGAATTTGCGGAACGGTATCACAGCCGAAGCCGCCACAAGGCAAATGATCGATCCGGACGGGTTTCGACCCAATGTCGGAATTGTGCTCGCCCGAGAGGATGGCCGGGTGTTCTGGGCGCGTCGCGCTGGTCAGGACGGTTGGCAGTTTCCCCAGGGCGGCATGCACACCGATGAAACGCCAATTGAGGCCATGTACCGCGAGCTGACCGAAGAAACCGGCTTGCGCGAGGAGCATGTGCGCGTGCTGGGCTCGACGCCGGGCTGGCTGCGCTACCGCCTTCCGCGTCGCTATCGACGCCGTCATCAGAAACCCTTGTGCATCGGTCAGAAGCAGGTCTGGTTTCTGCTGCAGTTCCTGGCTGATGACCGGGACTTTCAACTGGACGCCGTGTCCGACCCGGAGTTCGACAAATTTCGTTGGGTGGATTTCTGGTATCCCGCTGAGAACGTGATTCCTTTCAAGCGCCGCGTCTACACGCGCGCCCTGCAGCATCTGGAGCCGATGCTGCCGGGTGGCCCCAATCTGGCCCAGGCACGCTGACCGACTGACGCGCCAACCTGCTTTTCCGGGAGTCCGAGCATGGACCTGATCAATGCGGCCATTCTGTTGTTTGTGGTCATGGACCCTCTGGGCAACGTTCCCATCTTTCTGTCCGTTCTGGACAAGGTCGCGCCGGAGAGGCGCTACAAGGTGCTGGTTCGAGAGCTGCTGGTCGCCCTGCTGATCCTGTTCGGGTTTCTGCTCGCAGGCCAGTACCTGCTTGCCTTCCTTGGCTTGGAGCAGGCTTCAGTCAGTATTGCCGGCGGCATCATCCTGTTTCTGATTTCATTGAAGATGATCTTCCCCGTCCCACGCTCCATGCGGGACGATGATGAGGACGAACAGGAAGAGCCGTTTCTGGTGCCCCTGGCCGTTCCCCTTGTGGCCGGTCCCAGCGCCATGGCCGTAC
>JBCDLQ010000129.1:0-6497 GCA_039414335.1 Pseudomonadota bacterium
AGGCCCATAGCAGATAGATCCAGGCGCCCATCATCAAGCCATTTCTCAAGGCGCCGGGAAGGATCAACGTCAGCAGCGCATCCAGGCCGATGTAAACCAGGATCGAAGCGACCAGCAGTGAGCTCAGCCGGCGGTAAGCCGCGCTATTCAGTGTCTCGTTGATCTCCTGCCAGCGCGCGGGCTTGAAGACACTAGCCAGCTTGTTGTCCAAAGCGACCAGGCTGGTCATGCCCGGCAAGCCGATCACCGCCCCTGCCAATCCGAAAACAAGGCCGAACCAGGACAGCCATTGGAACAAGGCGCCCAACAGCACGCTGACCATGAGCCAGAGCCCGATCTGCCGGAGCGCCTGCAGATGCGGTAGCACGACGTCTCGGTACTCGCGCTCCAATGCAGCGCCCTGAGCACGCCCCAGCAACAAACGACAGGCGACGCGGAGCGCATAGACCCACAATGTGATCATGACGGCCAGAGCCAGCGGCCGAGCAAAGATGGGCGGCAGCAGGGGGATGGCGAAGGACAGCAAGGTCGTTACAAGCACTGCAGCTGCGATCAGAGGCCACAGCCAGGAGCGAAGCGGGACCTTGAGCGAACGACCCATCCAAGCCAGGCCGCCCTCCCCTGCTGGTGACAGTGGGCCGCTCATGGCATGCTCTGGATCGCAATTCTCACGACAGGAATTCTGGCATGGATGCGCAACATCGGGAACGTCATCAAGCCGCCCTCGAGCGATTGGAGCGATTCAGCTACTGGACCGACAACAAGTTCGGGATTCCGTTTACGAAATTTCGCTTCGGAGTCAGTCCATTGATTGGGTTGGTTCCCGGCATCGGTGATCTGGCCGATCTGCTGATGTCAGTATGGGTGGTGAACGAAGCACGCCGTATTGGCGTTGGTAGATCTTTGCTGACCCGCATGATCGGCCATCTGATGGTGGACTTTCTGGGTGGACTTCTGCCGATCGTAGGTGATCTCTTCGACGCCTTCTACAAGGCCAATACGCGCAACACCGCCCTGCTCCGCAGCTATCTGCACGGCCAGCTCGGCACCCACCCGCAACCGTTTCCCTGGTTGAAGCTGTTGCTGGCCATTATCCTCGGGACCAGCGCCATTGTTTTGCTGCTCGCCGCCTTTTAGGGACCGCTTGTTCGAATGGCGAGATATTCAGCAGGGCTGAAGCTGGAGGAAAGGATCAGTCGAACCCTGAATTCGCCGCCCCCAGGCTTGCCGCAGTCTTGCACCGTGTTGATTGAGCAACAGGGCGATGGCCTGGAGCGGCAGAGCGATCTGCTCCATTACGCCTGAGTCAAATCTTTGGCCCAGGGTCAACATCGCGTGATCCGTATCTACGGTGCAGCCACACAGGGCACAAGCCAAGCACTTCTCGTCGGCTGTTGCCGCGTCGCGAAGGCCTTTTGCAAACACAGGACGTGGCGACAGTGCTAGCCCGTCAAGCAAGGCACTGACCGGTGATTCGAGTTCGGGCAAATCGAAATCCTGAAGCCAGGTTTTCAGGGCCTGATGTGATTCTGGTTCCTGACTCGCCAGCCTCAGGGAGCAGAGCAGGAAAGGAGAGAAGAAAGCGGGTTGGCACATGAATGGCGTCTCAATCGAATCTTGAGTCATTGGCGAGCGGCGCCGGGACGGCCAGCCAGAAGGCAGGCCCCGACGACAAAGGAAGAACCGGGTGCAGACCGAGGCGATCGAGCTGCCCTTCGAGACGATGCGCATCGGCGCGGCTGATGGTCTTGCGATCAACCAGGCCCAGTACGGACTGGAAGGCTCGCGGTTCCATCATCAAACCCGCCAAGCGCTCGAGCTGTTCATCGATACTCGAGGCAAGCACCAGCAACTCGCGTGCGTTCGAACTTCGTTCGCTGGAGCTCAGCAGCCAGTCCAGTCCAGCTTGCTGCAGAACACTCCAGGCATCGCGCGCTGAATCATCGTGCACGCTCATCAACAGGGGGCAACGAATCTTTCTGCAACCGGCATCAGCCGCAGCCGCAGCCAGCATGAGGCTGGAACGGGGACCCGGCACACCTTCCAAATGAATGAGTCTGGGACCGATCCAGCGAACCAGCCAATAGAGTCGATTCAGCTCCGTGTTGGAAAGCCTCCGATCGGCGCCCAGCCAGCGCTCACGAAAGGAACGCGGGCCACCCAGCTGACCAAGCACGCGCCTGGCGCGCGGGTCGTTTGGAATACCTTCAAGACTGTGACTGTGGTGCAGTGAACGGGCCTGCATGATGATCCAGAGTGACGAACTGAACATCAGGATAGATCGACTCTAATCTAAATGCAAATCATTTCTATTTGCGCTATTTTCTTCGAACCAGACCCAGTTCTGCCACCTCCAGCGACGCATCGAATCGCTCGCCGTAAGCCACAATACCCAAGGAAACCAGAGACTCCAGATCCAGCGGCGCCCAGAGGCTTTCGCGCTGAAAAGTATCAAAGGGCACATCGACCGTTTGCCAGTCTTCGCTGACCGAAATCGGCGCGCGATAGTAGGCCCAGGGCCGGCGAGAATCTCGCGTGCGCAGGTGGATGTAGTAAGGCCCGGGTGCAGCGCGAACCGTCAGCCGGATCGCATCCCAATCGCTCGCGTCGAAGCTGCCGCGCTGGGCCAGCGGCAGGCGCACTTGTACGAATCCGCCGTTGTTCTCCAGGCGAACTTCGCCGCTCATATACAGCACGGTCTCACCATCGACTGCCCGATAGCCCGATTGCATGTTCGACAAGCCGCCCATCACACGATCCGTAAAGCCCTGCCACGATGTACCGAGCGCAGAGACGCCATCGGCTGATTCAAAGTCATCGAGCAACAGTCGGGGGTCGTTCATTTCGTCTCCGGTTTCCTGTGCCTGCACTGACAACGCAGTAATGAGGGCGAGCACGGCGCCAGCAAGGAGGACGGCAAGGGGGGTCCGAAACATGACAGATTCCGGTCGCGGGTCATGGGAGAATCATGCCCACCAGACGCGAACTCGACGCCGTAGCGTCGAGTTCACGGGTTGGATTCTTCTGACGAAGATACTACTGGCGAGAGAGAGGCTGCTGACTGGCCTCGAACTTCGCCCACACGCCGTCACTGCCTTCCCAGCGTCCGCGCGTGGCGGCCTTTGAATACTCGGTGGCGCGCTGCTCGAAGAAGTTGGCGAACTCCACACCGTTGAGAATCTCCTGCAGCCAGGGAAGCGGATGCTCGACGCGGGCCTCGTACTCGCCGTCGTGCTCGCTGAAACAGCCAAACACGGTGGGCAGCTTGAGCTGCGCCAGGCGCCAATCAGCGATGTAGCGCACGTAGGCCTTGATGTCGTCCGGCCCCATACCTTCGATTTCGCCCAGACCGAAGGCCAGGTCAACGAAGTTTTCTTCCAGCCTCACCATGGTCTTGGCGACATCGATGATGTCGTCACGCACGGTTGGGGTCATGGCACCGGTCTCGCGATTCCATTCGTGGAACAGGCGGATCACGCCCTCGCAGTGCAGGGACTCATCGCGAACGGACCAGCTGACGATCTGACCCATACCCTTCATCTTGTTGAAGCGAGGGAAGTTCAGCAGCATCGCGAAGCTGGCGAACAGGCTCATGCCCTCCGTGAAGGCACCGAACATGGCCAACGTGCGCGAGACATCGGTAATCGAGTCCACACCGAAGGTCTGCATGTAGTCAGCCTTGGCCTTCATCTCCGAATAGTCGCGAAAGGCCTCGAACTCGGCCTGCGGCATGCCCAGGGTTTTCAGCAGCAGGGCGTAGGCATCGATATGGACCGTTTCCATATTGGTGAAGGCGGCCATCATCATCTGTACTTCCAGCGGCTGGAAGATCGGAATGTAGCGCTTCAGGTAGTTGTCGCTGACTTCCACGTCCGACTGGGTGAAGAAGCGGAAGATCTGCGTCAGCAACGCACGCTCTGCCTCGGACAGGCGATCACCGCCCCAATCCTTGATGTCATCGCCCAGGGGCACTTCTTCGCCCATCCAGTGGGTCTGCTGCTGGCGCTTCCAGAACTCATAGGCCCAGCCGTAGCGTTCCACGTCATAGGTGCCCGAGGAGGTCAACAGACCGATCTGACCGCTGCCGATGAGGTCACGCGGATTGGAGTTCAAATCGATTATTGACATGCCAGGCACTCCTCGTAGTCGGTGGAATCGCCATCCGGACGCTCCGAGTCTGCCGCATCCAGCTTGCCGGCAAATCCGGCTCGCGACAGGGACTTCGAGCGGCAGTAATACAGGCTCTTGATGCCCCGCTTCCAGGCGCTCCAGTGCAGCATGTGCAGATCCCATTTGTCGATATCGCCGGGCAGGAACAGGTTCAGAGACTGGCTCTGACAGATCATCGGCGCGCGGTCGGCAGCCAGCTCGATAACCCAGCGTTGATCGACTTCGAAGGCCGTGCGGTAGACCGACTTTTCATCCTCGGTCAGGCACTCGAGATGCTGCACGGAGCCTTCATGCTCGAGGATCGAGGCCCAGGTGGTCGCCGTATCTTCTCCGCGTTCGGCCAGCAGCGCCTGCAGATGTCGATTGCGTACGGTAAAGGAGCCCGACAGGGTCTTGTGGGTATAGATGTTCGCGGGGATCGGCTCGATGCAGGCGCTGGCACCGCCGCAAATGATGGAAATCGAGGCGGTCGGTGCGATCGCCATCTTGTGGCTGAAGCGCTCCTTGACGCCCACCCGTAGCGCATCCGGGCAGGGACCACGCTCTTCGGCCAGCTTCACCGAAGCCGCGTCCATCTGGCCGCGGATGTGCTTGAAGATTCGCAGATTCCACGACTTCGACAAGGCCGATTCCATCGGAATACCTTCGGCCTGCAGGAAGGAGTGGTAACCCATCACACCCAGACCGATGGAACGCTCGTTCAGCGCTGAATAGGCCGCACGAGACATGCCCTCGGGTGCGGCCTCAATGAAATAGGTCAGGACGTTGTCGAGGAAGCGCGCTACGTCTTCGATGAAGTCCGGTTCTTCGTTCCACTCATGCCAGTTTTCGATGTTCAGCGACGACAGGCAGCAGACGGCCGTTCGGTCATTACCCTCAGGATCGATGCCCGTCGGCAAGGTGATTTCACAGCATAGATTCGAGGTGGAAACCTTCAGGCCCAGCTGCTTCTGATGATCGGACATCGCGCGATTGACCGTATCGATGAACAGTAGGTAAGGCTCGCCGGTCTGCAGACGCGTTTCGAGAATCTTCTGCCACAGTGATCGTGCGTCGACACGTCTCAAGGGCTCGTTGGTCTTCGGGCTGCGCAGGGCAAAGTCGGTGCCGTCTGTCACGGCCTGCATGAATTCATCCGTGATGTTGATGCCGTGATGCAGGTTCAGCGCCTTCCGATTGAAGTCACCGGAGGGCTTGCGGATTTCCAGGAATTCCTCGATCTCCGGATGGTGGACATCGAGATAAACAGCCGCCGAACCCCGCCGCAGCGAGCCTTGGGAAATGGCCAGGGTCAGGCCGTCCATGACATGAACGAAGGGCATGATGCCAGAGGTCTGACCCGTACCCTTGACCGGCTCGCCAATCGAGCGCACCTGCCCCCAGTAGGTGCCGATGCCCCCACCGTTGGACGCCAACCAGACGTTTTCATTCCACGTGTCGACGATGCCGTTCAGGGAATCAGGAACGGAGTTCAGAAAGCAGGAAATCGGCAGACCGCGCGTCGTGCCACCGTTCGAAAGAATCGGCGTGGCGGGCATGAACCAGAGCTGCGACATCGCATCGTAGAGGCGCTGCGCGTGCTCCAGATCGTCGGCAAAGGCGCAGGCCACTCGCGCGAACATGTCTTGCGGCCCTTCGCCGGGCAGCAGGTATCGGTCCTTCAGCGTTTGCTTGCCAAAATCGGTCAGCAGCGTATCGCGAGAGCGCTCCAGGATGAGTTCGTCGGCGCTGGGACGCGGACCCAGGGGCGCAGGGACTGCCACCTTGCGCTCAACGGGTTCCTGCGTGGGTTCAAGTTCAGGCAACGCATTGCTTGCCAATCGGTCCATGTCTGATCTCCTCGAAAATCTTCTTCGGGCCGGTCCAGGCCGGCTGTACTCGAGGACGGAGGTGTCGCTAAAGGGAGACAGTCGGGCACAGTGCACGCCAGAGCACTGGTCAACGATCTCCCGGGAACTCCCGCCCGGGGGTTGGTTCTCGTCAATCGATCAACGATCGATACACGGCAGGTGTCCTGGCTCGCGGTTACTAGCGTGTTGGAGCTGGCCTTCCCAAGCATTTGCCCTCGCTCAGTGGCCCGCGGAATCGCTCTCAACACTCGCCGCTTACAGTTGCGGGAACAGCTCCGGAGTTCGACTACATGATCGTCACCGGATTCCCTGTAAAGCGCTAGGTCTTGTGCCTAGTCCGCTCCGTGTGCACAACATCTTGTGCCAAGGGCATTGTCGGGGTCAAGAAAAATTTGATGTTTTTCGGCAAAAAGCACGCAAGTCACTGAAAAAAATAACTTCGTGAGAACTCGAAAAGGACTCTAGCAGTCGGCCTGC
>JBCDLQ010000130.1:0-6467 GCA_039414335.1 Pseudomonadota bacterium
CGCCGGCCCGCTTTACCGGCGAGGTCGTCGTCCAGGGGGTGATCGCAGAAAATGGCGATGATCCGGGCATCGAGCGTGGTCCACCGCCCGGATTTGGTGATTTCCTGGTCATCCGAGTCTATGGGCCAAATCCTGCAACGGGTGCCGTACAGACGCTCGCACAGTACGTCCATGATCTCAGGCCAGCTGCCGACGGGGTCGCAGTTAACGTGACGACGATTCCCGCATTGCTCGGCGGTGGAGACTTGACCGTAGGCCCGCGCGTCCTTCGCGCCTACCAGGTCTCCGATTTTCCCGCGTCGCCCGAAGAAAACTTGAATTGGACCGTCACGACGCCTCCTAATCCCGCCAATCGGGTCAGTCGCCCGGTGCATTTCACCAACATCCCGGGTGGCTTGCCGCCCTTGCAGCAGCTTGTTCTGGAGGTGCCCTAGCCATGGCGACGCGTCCCGATCTGACCCTGGTTATCCGCACGCAGGATCTGCTTCTGAGGGCAGATCAGGGTGCCGGTGATCTTCCGGTCCAACTCTGGCGGCGGTCCTGGGGAGATCTGCCCAGTGCTGTGACACACGCTTTAAGCGAGGGCGGGCCCTCAGCTAAGCGTGTCTGGGTCCTCGATAGCGAGCTGTGGCTGGGGTCCGTTGAACTGGCCAGTGGCGCGGTCGTGGGGTTGTCAGACGCGGAGCTGAGCGATCCCGCGGCATTCGAAGCCGAGGCACTCAGTGAGATCAGTCCCGAAGAGGCCATTACTGCCGTCCAGCGACGGCGCCAGGTCGATGCGGAAGACGATTTTCTGGTGGTACAGGCCACCAAGGCGCAGGTCGGCGCTCTGGACAAGGCGATCCGCGGTGCTCGTGGCCGCCTGGCCGGTCTCGGTCATCCGGCGGGGTTTCCTCGAGCACTGTTCTCAGATTCTTCAAGTAACGATAGAAACGAAGAGTCCTGGCGGCGCGTCGAGTTTTGGGCTAACGCGGTCGTCTTAGCCCAATCAGTGCAAGGAGTGATCGGCTTGTTTCCATTGACCGCCGTTCCGGAAGGGGACTGGCGACGCGTCCTTGCCCCTTATCTTCGGCGCGGTGAAGCCACGCTCTTTGAGGAAACCCTGATCGAATCGGACGTCCAGGTTCGCGGGGGGGCGAGTTGGCAGGACCTGTTAGCTGATGAGGTGGGTTCACGCTGGTTGACGTCGGACGATGCTGAACAAGAAGATGCGCCGGATTCTGCGACCTTGAACCTCGGCGACGATGGCGCGGCGAAATCCTTCGCGGCCGCCTGGCTTCAGGCCCTGACTGAGCTTGACTCGCCCGGTGACAGCATCACGCCAGCGCTCCGAGCGCCGAAGACCGCCTTAGACCGATGGCCAGCCGTTGCTGCAGGGGTGGCAGCATTGATCCTGGCTTTGACGCTTGTCATTGTGCAGCGTGGGCAAGGTCAGGACCGGTTTGATGCGTTGGAGACCCAGCTGAATTTCGCCCAAAGCGAACAACAGATCGTTGAAGATCGTCGTGATCAGCTCGGCACGAACAGAACCGAGGTGCGGAGTCTGGAACGCACGATTCAATCGCTAGAGCAAGAACTTCAGCAGTTGATCGCCCAGGGACGGTCGCAGAGTCTCGTTGGAACGGACCGGCGCGAAGCCTTGGCCGAAATGATGACAGCGATTGGCCAACGGGTCAGCGACGACATCGTGATTCAATCGGTTGAGAATCGCTTGCCGCGTCATTCGATCAACGGCCTGTCATCGACCCCGGATGCGGCTTCAAGGCTGGCCAGTGATCTGAATAGGGACCTGCGAGGCCGCTGGCAGGTCAGTCCCGCCAGGATAGAGCCGCAGGCCGGCGGCGAAGGCCTGGTTTGGCAATTCTCCATCACACTCGAGCCAATATTCAGGTCGAGAAGCAGCGCACAGCAGGCCCAGTAATGACGAAAAAACGACGCATTTCTGACCGTGAACTCTGGCTGGTTTGCCTCCTGCCTGCCGCGCTGGTGATGATCGTCTCCCTCGGCTTGCCCAAAGGTGAGGCCGGGCAAATACCCGACATGGAACGCCGCTTGAGTCTTCTGTCGAGCGAGGAGGCGGTTCAACGTCGAGGCGCCCAGCTACGGGAGCTGAATGGTGAATTGGCCGATGTGCAGGAGACTTTGAACGACCTGAACGCGCGACGGGTTCAACTTCAAGGCGACGTAGACGATTTTCGAACGACCGGTTCCCAGTCCACTTCGGCAATGGCTCAGGGGCTGGATGCTCTGACGCGAACGCTGGGTGATAACGGAATCCAGGTTCTGGGCATGACACCCCTGCGCAGCGGCAATCGGATTGCAACATCACCTGCTGTGGCCTCGAGCACTTCGGCTGCGGGCTCCAGCGTTGCCGAACCCCGTCGGCTCAGGTCGAGTCGTCGTGCCCGTCGCGCATCAGTCGGCATCAACTCGATCACTCGAGGTGCATCGTCTTCTGCACGTGGATCAACAGTTGTGGTCAACTCTCGCTACTGGGAAATTGATGTGGCGGCGAGCTGGTCTGCCATGGGGGCGGTGTTGGCACGGCCCGATGCTTTTCCACCCGGCATGGCCCTTTCCGCGCTGACCATGGACCCAGCACGGCCATCGACGCGATTGCGACGATGGCAGCTGACGGTCGCCGACGCAGGACTGGAGCCATGAGTCGACGACTCGAGCGTCCGCCCCAGAGCGACGACGCCGAAGATAATTGCTCGGTAGCCTTGCCTGCCCGCCTGGAGAGGCTGCTCCAACGTTGTGTGACCGAGGATGCCAGCGATATCCATCTCGGTGAAGGGTTCACGCCCTATCTGCGATCACAGGGGCCGCTCGAAACGATCGACGAGGAGCCGGTGCTTGATCGAAAGGCGATGGCGGCCATCGCGGACTACCTGAGCCCGAATTTCAGCCGTCTTGGGACGGGCAGTACGGATGGTGCCTTCACCGCGTCTGATGGGACTCGTTATCGTTTTAATCTGTTTTGGAGAAGCGGCGGGTTGGCGGTTGCGCTGCGCCGTTTGGAGGACCGTTTTCGCAGTCTTGAGGAATTGGGTTTGCCGAATTCTCTCTATGGACTCTGTGATCTCCCTTACGGCTTGGTCCTCGTCAGCGGTCCGACGGGGAGCGGCAAGTCGACCACGCTGGCGACCCTGATCGATCGAATCAATCAATCGCACGCCTGCCACGTGATCACGATCGAAGACCCCGTGGAATACATTCATCGCCCGGCAAAAGCGTTGGTCAATCAACGCCAGGTGGGCCTCGATACGGATTCCTTCAACGAGGCACTGATCAATAGCCTGCGCGAAGATCCTGATGTGGTGCTCGTGGGGGAGATCCGCGATACGGATACGATTCGAACGGCGATTACCGCGGCTGAAACCGGGCACCTGGTGTTGACCTCCGTCCATGCAGGGGATTGTGTCAGCACGATAGAACGAATGGTGGGCGTGTTCCCGGCCGAGGAGCAAACGGCCATTCGCCAGCAGCTCGCGCTGGTGTTGCGCAGTGTCGTGTCGCAGCGACTGCTGGTGGCGGATGGAGCGGCGGTCAAGTCGCCTGACCCACAGGCACAGGCACGGCAGCGAGTGGTTGCCTCCGAGGTGTTGAACGTGACACCAGCGGTGTCGAATCTCCTGTTGAACTCGAAGGGAAGTCAGATCTACAGCTGCATGGAGGCTGGCGCAATCCACGGTATGCAGACCTTCGAGCAAGACCTTGCTCGGTTGCTGGTCGCTGGCCAATTGAGCGAGCGGTCAGCCTTGGCGGCGGCAAAACGACCTGAAGTGCTGCTGGCCCGTGTCGATCAAATCAAACGCAAGATGGACGAGGCCCGTCGGTCGACGGCGAGGTTCTCCCGGTGAGCGAAGACAAGTTGGTCAAGGGCGGTCTCGATCCTTCGCGCGTCGATGGGGAGAGTCCTGGTCGAAAATCCGCCGAGGGTCAGGGCGGCTCGAGCGTCGTTCTGAGAATGGCCGACGGGACCCGAAAAACGGCTCGACTGCTGCGCTCGTCCGACCAGGCCGCTGAAGTCGAACTGCCGGCGACAGAAGTGCTTCCAGCACTTGGCGAGCGTCTGCTTTTGGAGTGGGATGAGGGTGAACAGAAGCTGTCTCGTCCCGCTGAGGTCGCTTCGCTCGACGCCTCTGGGCGTCCCTTGTTCAGGGCCGACTTCATTGCCAGCCCGAAGGAAGAAGATTCAGCCCCGCCCTTCAATATTTCACGCATCAAGGTCAATCCCAAAGTGGCGTTGAAACTGCCAGCGGCCCGGGCGCGACAGTGGCAGATTCTGCCTTTTTCGACCACGGATGATGCGGTGTTGGTTGCCTCGGCCGATCCCTTGTTGCCGAAGGCGGAAGCGCTCCTGAGTCGTGCCTTTCGAAGCCGTATCGAACTCTTTCTGGTTGATGGTGAAGCCCTGAATCGAGTCATCGAGAGGGTCTATGCGCCCGCAGAAACGCTCAATATCACAGATGTCCAGAACGACGATGAACTTGATGCGGTCGCGCTCTACGATCTCGTGTTTGCTTCAGCGCTCATGTATGAGGCGAGCGATATCCACATCGACAGCTTTCGCGATGTTGTTCGAATTCGAGTCAGGGTTGACGGGCAGATCGAATCGCTGCGTGAGTTGAGTCCGGAAAACGGCGCTTCCCTCATCAGTCGAATCAAGGTGATGGCGGGGCTGGATATTTCGGAGCGGCGGGCGCCTCAAGATGGCCGCCTTCAAATTGCGCTCGACGACCGCGTCAATGTCGATGTTCGTGTCGCTACGCTGCCCACGAAACACGGAGAGCGCGTCACGCTCCGGCTATTGGGTAAGGATGCCGAAGACCTGAGCCTTGACGCGCTGGGCATGTCACCAGCTCAATTAGAGAAGTTCGGACAGGCGATCAGACAACCCTATGGTTTGATCCTGATTACGGGACCGACGGGGAGCGGCAAGTCGACGACCCTGTTCGCTGCCATCCAGCGTCTGATCAGCGAAACGGACATGAACGTCATCACGATCGAAGATCCAATTGAATACCAGATACCGGGCGTTACTCAGGTCGAGGTTGATCCGGCGGAGAAAGTGACCTTCGCCAAGGCGCTACGCAGCACGCTGCGCCATGACCCTGATGTGGTCATGATCGGTGAGATTCGAGATGCTGAAACCGCCGACATTGCCGTTAAGGCCGCCCTGACTGGCCACCTGGTTTTGAGTACTTTGCATACGAACGATGCCGCAGGCGCCATTACCCGCCTGCTCGACATGGGCGTGCCGTCCTATCTTGTGAGCGCAACGTTACGTTCTGTCATTGCTCAGCGTTTGGTGAGACGCCTATGTTCCGCCTGCGCGGCACCGGTGAGCTGTGACCCCGCCCATGCGGAAGCGCTGGGTCGTGTGGATCTGACCGATCAGCAGATCAAGGAGCCGGTGGGTTGCATGTTCTGCGGTGATCGCGGTTACGTCGGTCGCTTGGCGCTCTTTGAAATGCTGACCTGTGACAGGCAGCTCGCCAAATTGATTTCGGAGAACGCTTCCGAAGACGAGATCCGTTCCCATCTTGAGCACCAGAAAGAGGGCACGCTGGCCGATGACGCGGCACAAAAGCTTCTGAACGGGCAGACGAGCATGTCAGACGTGCTTCGTAATGTCGTCAGCTTCGCTGATCTGGCGGGCCCTGACGATCGAGCGAGCGGAGCTCCGCGCAGTAACCCGGTCAACTCGCCTGAAACCCACTAATCGAGCGTTCCCAGATGCCCAGTTTCTCCTACGACATCAGAACCGCTGCCGGGCAGACTGAAACCGGTGTTCTGGAAGCCAGCGACGCGGCAGCGGCTTCCTCTACGCTCCGAGCGAGTGGTCATCTTCTCCTGCGGCTGGAGGAGCAGGCCAGACCATCGTCGACGAGTCGAAAGGCGTCGACGAGTCGAATACCTTTCGTTCGGCCCAAAATGTCCACCTTCGAGCTGTCGCTTCGACAGCTGAGCGTCATGTTGAGGAGCGGCTTGACGCTGCTTGAGGCCTTGCGCTCAACGGCTGCACAGTCGTCGCGATTGATGGCCGCCACGCTTCAGGACATTGCTGAGCGAGTTCAGGAGGGAAAAACCATTTCACAAGCGCTGGAACGGCACGATTGGATGGGCCGGATGGTCCGCCAGCTGGTTGAAGTGGGTGAGCAAACGGGCACCCTGGACACGGTGCTTGCGAGAGCGGCCGATGCGCTCGAGAAGCGACGTTTGCTGATTTCCAACGTCATCACAGCCTTGATGTATCCCGCTATTGTCCTGTTGGCAGCCATTGCTGTGACCGTATTCATGTTGGTTTATGCCGTGCCGCGCATGACCACCTATCTGGCTGCCTTGGGCAGGCCCTTACCGGCTGCGACCCAGCGGCTCGTCGACCTGAGTGAGTTCTTGATGGTCTCCTGGCCAGCGATCGCCGGATCAGTGATCCTGCTGATGATTTGTCTTTCGGTGGC
>JBCDLQ010000131.1:0-6449 GCA_039414335.1 Pseudomonadota bacterium
CGGAAAGTGTTTGCCACAGGCCGCCATACCCGCATCTCTCATGCCCGCCACGTACCAGGCGGCCAGTTGAGCGACCGCTTCAGGATCATCCGACATGGCCCGATCACCAATCACCTCGCTTCCGCGCGACAGGTCCAGAACCGGCGCCCAGCTCAGATCCACTCCCAGATCGAGCAGCTCGGCTGCCATCACTCGTCCATGGCGATACGCCAGATCGCGCGCCCGGTCCGGATGAGAGGCAAACCAACGGCCCAGCACGCTGAGTGGTGGGAGCCGCGTCAGTCCTTCACGGAAGCGCTGGACGCGGCCGCCTTCCTGGTCGACGGTAATCAACAGTCGAGGCGAACGCAGCTCCCGCAGACTCGTGACCAGTGAACGAATCTGCTCGACGGATTCGAAGTTGCGCGAAAAGAGAATGACACCGCCAACGGCAGGGTGCATCAGGTACTGTGCCGTCGCATCGTCCAGCCAGGTGCCATCGAAACCGACGATCAGCGGCCCCAGCGCCTGTTCGGCGCTCATGGTGTAGCACCCGAGTCGGGGCGCTCGAACAGGGCAATCGATTCCACGTGCGCCGTGTGCGGAAACATATCGGCGATGCCAGCTGCCTTCAAAGTGAAGCCATGCTGCCGCACCAGCTCACCGGCGTCGCGAGCCAAGGTTGCCGGATTGCAGGACACATACACCACGCGCTTCGCGCCGCAACCGGCGACGAGGGGCAATATCTCGAACGCGCCAGAACGCGGCGGATCGAGCAGCACCGCATCAAAGCCCGCGCGATACCAGTCGCGCTGGCTGACGTCTTCGGTCAGGTCGGCCACATCGAACTCGCAGTCCTCGATCTGGTTTCGATTCGCGTTAGCCCGCGCAGACTCGACCAGATCATCGAGGCCCTCGATCCCGGTTACGTGCGCCGCATGCCGGGCGAGCGGCAGGCTGAAGTTGCCCAGCCCACAGAACAGATCCAGCACGCGCTCCTCACCGTTCAAGTCCAACAGTTCGATGGCGGTCTCGATCAGTCGGGCGTTGATGCCTGCATTGACCTGAATGAACTGCTGTGGACCGAATTCCATTTCAAGATCATAGGTATCGAGACGATAGCTCAAGACATGCTCATCGGGGGTCAGGCGCATGACCGTGTCTGGCCCCTTGGACTGGAGGTAGACGGCAATGCCCTTCTCTTCCGACCAACGCTTGAGCGCCATGATGTCGTCGCTCGTCAGGGGCTCCATATGACGCAGAATCATCGCGCCGCTGTCGTCTCCGGCAGCGATCTCGATCTGCGGTACGGCAGCAGAAACCGACAGGGTGCCGAGCAAGTCCGAGAACGACGACAGCTCATGGCTGAAGCGTTGATGCAGGACCCGGCAATGCCCGACGTCGGCGACGAAGCGCCCCTGAGGCTCGCGGAAACCCACGAGGACCCGGTCCTTGCCCTTGACCCAGCGTGCGCTCAAGCGCGCCCGACGGCGATAGAACCAGTTATCACCCGCGATGGGGGTCAGCCATCGCTCGGGCTGGACTTCACCCAGCCGCTCCAGATTGTCCACAAGTCGCTTGTGTTTCCAATCACGCTGAGCGGCCGAATCCAGGTGCTGCAGGGCGCAGCCACCGCAGCGGTTGAACCAATCGCACCCAGGAGTCACACGATCGTCGGAGGCCACCAACACCTCTTCGGTCAGCGCCTCATCGTATTTGCGGGCCCGATCAATGACCTTTGCCCGCACGCGCTCGCCGGGCAAGGCGCCATGCACGAACACCGCCTTGCCCTCGCAGCGGCCCACGCCGCGGCCATCATGGGCCAGGTCCGTGACCTCGACCTCGATCGGTTCGGTCGGCAATTTTCTACGTCGTCTTCTGGCCATTCAGCAGACCACGCCCTTGGACAACATCATCGATTCATTTCCCTGCTGTTCAAACAAAAGCGGGACAGGCAGCAATGGCCTGTCCCGATCAGACTATCCCTCGATCGATCAGATCACCTTGCTACTTCTGCACCCAGGCCCCGGCTGAATTCTGATAGAACCAACCCGCCCTGGCATTGGCGATCCACTGCCGGGCAAAGGTGTCGCGAATATCGCCTTCCCACTCAGGGTGTCCGTTGGCCACGGCAATTTCCCGATAGACCGCATTCCGGTCAGCGTTTTCTTCGGCGACGACCCGTTCAAGGTTGCGACGCTCGGACAGGCTTACAGCCGAACGATCCCGGATTTCGACCAGGCCGTCGTTGCTGAAGCCGATGGCACCGGCATCAAACCAGCCGGCCAGCTGACTGCTCTGTCGACCGGCCATCCGCTGCTTGATCGACTCGATCTGGGGCGTATCGATATTGATATTGGGCGCCTGGGCATAGGCCGGTGCAATGAAAAGATCCAACAGGTGGAAACGTTGCGCACTCGGTGGTGCATCGCTCATGCCATCGCCGCCACCCGGCCCGCCTTCACCCAGAACGTCTTGAATAAAACGATCTGCAGCCCGTTCAGCCGCGGCTTCAGGAAAGTAGACATTGATGGTCACGCAGGCGGCCAGCGTCAGCAGCAGGCCAATCAGTAGTGCAGATCCGATTCGATGGGTCATCTTGAAGATCCTTGCATTCGTTTGACGGGTCGGATTGACCCGGATGCAGCCTGCGACAGGCCTGCTGAACCGGGAATGAACAGTGTACCCAATGGCGCCAGGTCAGACAGCGGCGAGCGCCTGCGCCAGCGTCTTGTAGCCCCGCGCAGTAATCATGGCCTTGACGCCCTTCAGGTTGCCTTCGGGAACCAGCGCCTGATCGAAGCCCTGACCTGCCGCCTCGCGGAGACGCTCCTCGCCGTTGTAGACCGGACGCAGCTCGCCCGACAGGCCGATTTCTCCAAAGGCCACGAGACCCTGAGGTAAGGGCTTCTCGCGCAAGGAGGATTTCAGCGCCAGCGCAATGGCCAGATCTGAAGCCGTCTCGCTGATTCGAATTCCACCGGCGACGTTGACAAAGACGTCCTGGTCGCCGATCTGGATTCCTGCATGACGATTCATCACCGCCAGCAGCAGCGCCAGGCGATTGGGGTCTACGCCGACCGCGACCCGGCGCGGATTGGACAGGGTTGAAGGTGCCACCAGCGCCTGAACCTCGACCATCAACGGCCGGGTACCCTCACGCGTCACGAGGACACAACTGCCAGCCGCAGGCTCGCCCTGCCCCGACAAGAAAATGGCAGAAGGGTTGCCAACAGCCTTCAGCCCCTCATCGGTCATGGCAAAGACGCCCAATTCATTGGCTGCACCAAATCGATTCTTCACCGCCCTGATCAGTCGGAAACGGCTGCCCGAATCCGACTGGAAATACAGCACGGCATCGACCATGTGCTCGAGCACGCGCGGGCCCGCCAGTGCACCTTCCTTGGTGACGTGTCCGACCAGGACGACAGCACAACCGGTTTGCTTGGCGAACTGGACCAGGCGCGCAGCGCACTCCCGAACCTGAGCCACGGCCCCGGGCGCGGACTGCAGACTTTCCGTCCACAGGGTCTGGATCGAATCGACCACCATGAAAGCCGGTTTGCGCGACGCCGCTGTTGCCAGAATGATTTCAAGGCTGGTCTCAGTCAGACAATCGAGTCGGCTCGGATCCAGACCCAGACGCCGAGCGCGCATGGCGACCTGACCGGCCGATTCCTCACCGGTGACATAGAGACCGCCCAAGCCAGCCTGCGCCTGCAACAACAAGGTCGACTTGCCGATTCCGGGATCACCGCCCAACAGGACCACGGAACCTGGAACCAGACCGCCGCCGAGCACGCGATCCAGCTCGCTGAGCCCTGTACCGAGGCGCTGCGCGCTGTCCTCAGCCTTCACGTGAGCCAGATTGACGACTTCTGCTGAAGCCGTTCCCGTCCAGTTTCCCCGACCCTTGGGACCGCTACTGATAGCGGCAGCGGGTGCGGCTTCTTCCAGGGAGTTCCAGGCACCGCAATCCGGACATTGACCCGACCACTTGGGGAAGCTTGCTCCGCATTCGCGACAGCTATAGCTGAGTTTCTGTTTCGCCATGGCGGTAGGATACGCTTACTCCAGGAGTTCCGGTGATTGGATCCATGCACAGCGATCCATCCCGACTTGCAACCCGACCCGAGGATGTGCCGCTGCCTTGAAACGCGACGAGCAACCGATCATTGGCGAATCACCTGCTTTTCTCAGCGTGCTGGAGGAAGTCTCTCGCGCTGCTCCCTTGAATCGTCCCGTACTGATTGTCGGGGAACGTGGAACGGGGAAGGAATTGATTGCCGAGCGACTACATGTCCTGTCGTCACGCTGGGATGGCCCGCTGGTCAAGGTGAACTGTGCAGCCATCAGCGAAACGCTGCTGGAATCAGAGCTGTTCGGCCACGAAATAGGTGCGTTTACGGACGCCTCGTCTCAACGCCGCGGCCGCTTCGAGCGCGCCGATGGCGGCACGCTGTTTCTTGATGAATTGGCAACCACGGCAAGCAATGTCCAGGAGAAGATCCTGCGCGTGATCGAGTATGGAGAATTCGAACGTCTCGGCGGCAGTCGCTCGCTGGAAGTCGACGTCAGACTGATTGGCGCAACCAACGTCGATCTACCTGATATGGCCGCCCAGGGGCAGTTCAGGGCCGATCTGCTCGATCGCCTGGCCTTCGATGTCATCACCCTGCCGCCCCTGCGAGAGCGGCGCGAAGACATTCTGCCCCTGGCCGAGTACTTCGCCATTCGCATGACCCGTGAAATGGGCCGAGAGGTTTTCACCGGTTTCACAACCGCCTCGATCGAGCGCATGACCCACCACCCCTGGCCAGGCAATGTCCGCCAGCTCAAGAACGTGATCGAGCGCGCCGTTTATCGGCACCAGGATCCCGATGCCCCGGTCGGCAATTTGCAGTTCGATCCCTTCGAGTCGCCCTGGAGACCTGCGGCCTCTACCCCCAGTCAGTCGGACAGTACAGGCTCGGAAGGCGCGACCACTCCTGCAGCCGCTGCCATCGCGATTCCTGATGATCTTCGCGCCTATCTGGATCAGGTCGAGCGCGACTGCGTACTCGCTGCGTTGGACGCGGCCCGCGGACAGCAAAAGAAGGCCGCAGAGCGCCTCGGGCTGACTTATGATCAGCTGCGCGGCATCTTGCGCAAGCATGACATCAAGCTCCGCGGTCGATAGCGCCGTTCCAAGGCGGTCATGCCGACCGTTCACCTGTTGCCGGCCATGGCCCGGCCAATCACTGGAGAGCATCCATGAAAGCGTCTGACCTGATGATCCGCGCCCTGGAACGAGAAGGTGTTCGCTACATCTTCGGGGTGCCCGGCGAGGAGAATATCGACCTCCTGGAGGCCATCCGCACCTCTTCTATCGAGCTCATTCTGACCCGACACGAACAAGGCGCGGGCTTCATGGCAGCCACCTATGGCCGCTTGACCGGCGAGCCAGGGGTCTGCCTTTCGACCCTGGGACCCGGTGCAACCAATCTGGTGACACCCGCGGCCTACGCCCAGCTTGGTGCGATGCCTATGCTGATGATTACAGGTCAGAAGCCGATCAAGAAGTCCAAGCAAGGCCGTTTCCAGATCATCGACATCGTCGACCTGATGCAGCCCGTGACGAAGTTCGCCCGCCAGATTGTCAATGGCAATACGATTGCACCGCTGGTGCGCGAGGCCCTGCGCCTCGCCACCCAGGAGCGGCCCGGCGCCGTGCATTTGGAGCTGCCCGAGGACATCGCACAGGAGCAGACCGACGGCATCATTCTGGAGCCCGTCGGAAGTCGGCGTCCGGATGCCTCGGAGAACGCCATTCGCGATGCGATCGTGATGATCGAACAGGCCCGCCATCCACTGCTGCTGATCGGGGCCGGTGCGAACCGCAAGAACACCAGTCGCGTGCTGACCGAATTCGTCGACAGCACGGGCAACCCCTTCGTCAACACGCAGATGGGCAAGGGTGTGATCGACGAGCGCAGCCCGCACTTTATTGGCACTGCCGCCCTGTCCGCCGATGATTTTGTCCACGATGCCATTCGGCGCGCCGACTTGATCATCAATGTCGGTCATGACGTGATCGAGAAGCCGCCCTTCTTCATGCGCCACGGTGGTGCCCAGGTGATTCACGTCAACTTCCAGCCCGCAGAGATTGACGAAGTTTATTTCCCGCAGCTCAACGTAGTCGGCGATATCGATTCGACCATGGAGCGCCTGGCCCACGGCATCACGGACCGCAGTCGCTGGGACTTCGAGTGCTTTGAGAAGGTCCGCAAGGAACTGAACTCTCGCCTCAGCCGCTATTTCGAAGACACACGCTTTCCCATGCTGCCCCAACGCCTGGTCCATCGGCTGCGCGAGAAACTGGACGACGATGCGGTGGTCGCCCTGGACAACGGGGTCTACAAGATCTGGTTCGCCCGGAACTACAAAGCCTATCGGCGCAACACGCTGCTGCTCGATAACGCCCTGGCCTC
>JBCDLQ010000132.1:0-6427 GCA_039414335.1 Pseudomonadota bacterium
CGCCGGCAACAACGATTTCATGGGCGATGGTGTCATCAACAGTGCCGGCGTGTTGATCAATACGGGCCGCGTGCCTTTCCCGAATTTCATACTCGGCAACTTCATCGGCACCAGTATTCAAAGCGGCTTTCTGAATCCGGCTCTGGGCAATGCCGAGGCCGGCGTTCGGGTTACCACGGCAGGTTTGGCCAGCACCGGTGCGGGTGACCCGGTCGACAACCCTATTGGCCTTTCTGTCGTGATCGGTCCGGGCAACGTCATCGGTTTCAACGGCAGTGAAGACGGCGTGCCAGATCCGATTCCGGCCAGCCAGTTCAGTGGTTCGTCGGCCGTGAACCTGATTCAAGGTGGCATTCTGGTCACCAACGCGGTCAGTGAAGGTGTGCGGGTCTTCGGCAATCTCGTTGGCGTGTCCGAGGACGTCGTCGGTTTCATCGATATCGGTAACAACGGCGATGGCATCAACCTCGTCGGTATCAATCACCAGATCGGCGGCGAGAATTTCGTCGAAGGCAATATCATCGGCGGGAACGACCGCCACGGCATCACCGTCAGGTCGATGAATTCCAACAATATCCGAGTCCATGGCAATAACATCGGAACGCTGCCGCTGACCAATGTGGATGCTGGTAACGCGGGTAGCGGTATCTGGATTTACCAGGCGGGGGGCATCGATATCGGTGTCGAACCCATCGACGGCGAAAGCCCGGACGAGATCAATCGGATTGCCTTCAATGGTCGCCATGGCATCCAGATCGAACCGACAGGTTCGTCCACCTCGGCCTGGTCCATTCCCATTCGACAAAATTCGATTTTTGGGGTACCGCCGGGCTTCCTCGGCATTGATCTGAGCGACGTCAAGGATGGTCCTGACCCGGTCAACGCGTCCAATCGAGACAGCGTGGCTCGCAATCGCAGTAACTGGCGTCAGAACACGGTGACCTTGAGCAATCCAGCCTTCAGTGCCGGGCAAACCAGCGTTGACTACGACTTGGAATCGGCGGCAAACGGCAGCTATCGCCTGGAGTTTTTCGCCAGCGCCGATGAGGGCCTGGGCGGCGAGATCTTTCTCGATGAGATCACGATCTCCACGGATGGTGCAGGGCTGGCCAACGGCACCTTCTCCACCATGGCCGGGGACACGCGAGGATTGAAGCTGACAGCCACGGTGACCGACATTGCGCCGACCGAGCCCAGCGCCAGCGAACCGGACCCACCGGGTTCAATGGGCCCGGGCCCCGCTGACAACACCTCCGAGTTTTCCTCGCCCGTGAGCGTCCCCGACAGCATTGCCTTCGACATGGCTTCGATGAGCGTTTCCGAGTCGGCCGGGACGGCTGCTGCGCTGTTGCAGCGCCAGGGCACGGGATTGGATGCGGTGTCTGTGGATCTGACCCTGACCGACATCACGACCGATGCTGGTGACCGAGGCATGCCTTCGCCCATGACGGTGACCTGGGCCGCGGGTGACACGGCCGACAAGGCGGTCAGCGTCCCGATTACGGACGACATGGTGTTCGAAGCCAGCGAGACCTTCGAGCTCAGCTTTTTCGTGACCAGTGGTGCTGCCGTGGCCGACGTGCCGGATACGGTGACCGTCACCATTACGGACGATGATCCTCAGCCGGCCTTCGAGATCAGCGCAGTCGACGCCACTGAAGGCGCCAATCTGGTGTTCACGGTCACGCGCGTCGGTGGTACGCAGCAGTCGACCTCTGTCGACTACGCGATTGCACCGGCCGCCGGCACCGAGGCGGCAGATATCCAGGCGGTTGATCCTTTGAGCGGGACCTTGACCTTTGCGCCGGCAGTCAGTGTGCAGACGATTGAAATACTGGCGGTGGATGATCCGATCTATGAACCTGCTGAAGGGGTCGAGGGGACCTTGTCGAACCCGGTCAATGCGATGATCGGGATGGGCTCCGCCAGTGCCGATATCAACACCAGTGATAGCCCGCCGGTCATCGACATCGCCGATGCGAGCATTACGGAAACCGACGCCAATCAACCCCTCAGTTTCCAGTTGACCAAGACCGGTCAGACTGAGTTGCCGGCGATGGTGGCCTATCAGTTCAATGATGGCACGGCCGTGACGCCCGAGGATTATCTCGGCGGGCCTGACCCGCTCAGTGGCAGCGTGACCTTTGCGCCGGGATCGGCAAACGAAGCTATTACCATCACGGTCGTTGGTGATGACATCTTCGAGCCCACTTCCGTGGAGACCTTCGACGTGAATCTATCCATGCCGATCGACGCCTCATTGGGCATGGCCTTGGCAATCGGCACGATCACGGAGGACGACACGGCGCCGGCCAATGGTGCCCTGCAGTTCGACGTGGCGGCCAGTGCCGTGGCTGAAAACGGCGGCATGGCGACCATCATCGTGACCCGAGCCGGCGGATCGGATGGCGCGGTTAGCGTCGACTTCACGACCCAGGATGGCACGGCAACGGCGGGCAGCGACTATACGGCCATTACCGGCACGCTGTCCTGGGCCGATGGCGACAGTGCGAGCCAGTCTTTCATGGTCATGATCACCGACGACACCATCGACGAGCCGGACGAGACCATCGGCCTGCTGCTCTCGAACGTCACAGGCGGAGCCACGCTGGGTGCGCCTTCGACGGCGGCGCTGACCATTACGGACGATGATGCACCGCCGATGAACGGTTCACTGCAGTTCGACGTCGCAGCGAGCAGCGTGACCGAAGGCGCTGGCATGGCGACGATCTCCGTGACGCGAGTGGGCGGAACGCAGGGTGCGGTCAGCGTCGATTACTCGACCAGTGATGGCACGGCGATGGCCGGCAGTGACTACAGCTCCACCAGCGGCACCTTGAACTGGGCCGACGGCGATGGGGCGGCGAAGAGCTTCGATGTGATGGTGATCGATGACGCGACGCCGGAATCCGATGAGACCGTGAATCTCACCCTGAGCAATCCGGGCGGTGGCAGCAGTCTGGGTACGCCGGACACGGCCGTCCTGACGATCCAGGATGACGATGTTGCCGGGATCAAGACCTTCTCGGGTCCGACGGCCACGGGGTCGGGTACGGCGGTCGTGACCTTTACGGGCGGCGGCAGCGCCTGCGGCTTCGCGGCGAGCACAAGCTTCGCATCAGCACCGATGCCGCTGCCGGCGGGTGGCTACGTCTTCCCGCACGGCGTGCTGGACAGCCTGATCGAGAATTGTGCGCCGGGTGCAACGCTGAGTTTCTCCGTCACCTATCCTCAGGTCTTGCCTGCCGGCACGGAATTCTGGAAGCTCGGTCCACAACCCATGGATTCGGTGCCGTCCTGGTATCTGTTCCCGGCGACGGTTGCCGGCGATATGGTGAGTTTCAGCATCACTGATGGTGGTTTGGGTGACGACGACCGCACCGTGAACGGCACGATCGTTGATCCTTCAGGACCGGCCTTCATTTCTGGCCCGATCGGAGGCGGCAATGTCGTTGCCGTTCCCACGGTGAATCTGTTCGGGTTGCTGATGTTGATCGCCGGCGTGCTCGCCCTTGCGCTGATGAGCTTGTGGGGTGGCCGCTGGAGCGCTTGACGGTCAAGGCAGGCAAGCAATAGCAACTAGGCAAGGGCCGGGTCTCCCGGCCCTTGCTTCAAGATGACAGGACGTCGTGCCACTCCGGGTGTCGCTGGATCTGAGCTTTGGCGAAGGGGCACAGGGGCAGAATCGTGCGTCCCTCGGCGCGGGCATCTTCAACGCCGCGTTGGACCAGGGCCTGGCCGACGCCCTGACCACGCAAGGCATTTGGCACGCCCGTGTGATCGATGATGATTCGATGTTCGCCGGCTCGCGAGTAGGTCATTTCGGCCTCGACACCGTCGATAGTGACGAAGTAACGGCCCTTGCTGTCGTTCTCTTCGCGCTGAATGGGGTGCTGGAACTCGTGATCACTCATTAGTTAGTCTCTTAATTGATGTTGAGAAACAAGGAGCAGAGGCCGTGATTCGACCTGTTTTGAATGCCTGCCTGGTCACCGTGCCGCTGGCATTGTGCCAGCCCGCCCGTGGAGCGGCGGTGGCAGAGCCGTCGCGTGCGGTGACGCTGACCTATCTCAAGGCCGAGCCCGGCTTGCGGGAAGATCTGGAGCCCTTATCCGAGCCAACTGGCTGGTGATGGGCGCGGTTGCAGTCGAAGAGGGGCTCTTTGTATTCTTTCGATTGCTGGAAGCGGACGACGCGGAAACGGACTAAGACCTGGTCATGATGGTGACCTACCGCAACGAGCTGGAGTACGCTGGGGTCGCTGAAGCCTTCGAGGTCATCCGTGATGCCCATCGAGTCGTGTTGATTGATGGGCGAGGCCTGTCCAATCTGGGGCAGATTGTTGGATCGACGACCTGGTTCGAGACGGTCACGGAATTCGGTTGATCGAGTGCGTCGGCTATTGTTGAGTGATTGCTGACTTATCGCTGACCTGAAGGAGCGGCCCATGTCGATACAGTCTTCACCCAATAGCCTGACGAACGACGCGATCAGCGCACCGTGGGGCCCAGCCTTCCTCCGACTGTTCCTGCTGACAGGCGCGCTGTTGCTGGTGCCATTGATCGCCATGCCGTTGACCGATCAAGTCAACTGGACCCTGGGTGATTTCGTCATCATGGCCCTGTTGATCCTTGGTGCAGGCAGTGCCTTTATCGCGGCACGGCGTCTGCTGTCACCTCGATTCCGGCTGGCCGGTGCCGTGCTCGTGATCGCGCTGGGCCTCTACCTCTGGGCCGAGTTGGCCGTCGGGCTGCTGTTCGATCTGGGCTCCTGATCACCTGAAGCTGGTTCCCAGCCTGGCGGCATGATCATCAGCGCCAGGCGCTCGCCCCAACCGTTTGCTTCTCTCATCTGTCTGCCGAGGCGAGTCAGCCCGTGGAAGAACACCCGAAAGGGATTGTTCGATTTCACCGGCTGTGTGATGCCATAGACCACCGTTTCCTCTTCTTCTGCAAAGGTACCGAAGAGTCGATCCCAGAGGATGAAGATTCCCGCGTAGTTCTTGTCGATGTATTGCGGATTCGAGCCGTGATGCACGCGGTGGTGCGAGGGCGTGTTCATGAGGAACTCGATGGGACGGGGGAGCTTGCCAATGACCTCTGTGTGCAGGATGGTCTGGTAGAGCTGGACCATCATTGAGGAAAAGAACACCACCAGGGGATCGAAGCCCAGCAGGACCAGCGGCAAGTGGAACAGGATGGGCCAGAAATCGTCCATCGGGCCAAAACGATAAGCGACGGAAATATTGAAGTGCGGCGAAGAGTGGTGAACCGTATGCGTCGCCCACCCAATGCCGACACGATGCAGAAAGCGGTGCTCCCAGTAGTAGATCAGGTCGGCCAGTACGATGCAGACCAGGACCGTGAGCAACGTGTTCTGGATGTCGAAGATCGCAAACTGGTAGACGAAATAGAAGGACGAAACGTAAAAGGCACCGTAGACCACCACGCCGATGCCCAGATAGAAGGCCAAGGTGAGGAAGTTGGTCAGCGTATCGCCCAGCAGCTTTCCACCGAGGCGCTTCTGGACGGCATAGCGGATGAGCTCGAAGGCGAGAAAGGCGAACGACAGAACGAAGAACCAGTCGCCCAGCCATTGTTCCCAGGCCTGCAGTTCCGTGTCGGTGATCGCATTGAGGAGTGTTTCCATGGCGTTGAAGTAAATTATCGAAGTTGATAATGTATACTAGGGCAATTAAATTATCAACATTGATAGTTAATAAGCACGATCATGGCAAGACCCAGTCTCAAGCAGGAAAGACGCGCCGAAATCCTCGATGCCTACGGGCGTTGCGTGCTGCGTTACGGCGTCGAAGGCGCGACTTTGGCCCGGACCGCTGATGAAGCAGGACTCGCGCGGGCGTTGATCCGCCACAACGTCGGCAACAAGGACGAGCTCCTGGCCGCTTTCCTGGAGCGATTCTTCGAACGCTCCATCGAGGACAGCCGCGACTTTGTCGCATCAATGCCGGATCGCGATCGAATTCCCGCCCTGCTCGATGGACTCTTCAACCCCGACTATACGGATCGCGAGGATGTGGGCCTGAGTACGGCCTTGATCGTGGCTGCTGCCGACCGCCCAGATCTGGGCGAGCAGTTGAGAACCTGGACGCAAGACTTCATCACCGATCTAGAGGAGATACTGAAAGGCGAGTTTCCGAAGGCCTCACCCGCAGCCATCCGCGCCGTGGCGACGGGCGTGGCTGCGATTCATGGAGACGCACAATCCCTGACCCTGATCGGCGAGATGGCAGAGCATCATCGTCAGTCCGAAGCCGCTGCCGCTGCCTTGATCGGAACGCTCGCCAGCTAGCGTGCCCTTGGCCCGGCGAGATCAGATCGCCCGGGGCTTACCGATCTTACCCAGGGAGCAGTATCATCATCTCGTGGGCATGAGGGCTCAAGAGCTAAGGACTCACACATTTCAC
>JBCDLQ010000133.1:0-6323 GCA_039414335.1 Pseudomonadota bacterium
CCGGGGGCGGGCGGACGAGATGTGGTGATGAACGCGATCATCTTCAATCTTGCGAACCTCGCCGATGGCCTCTCGAAACAAGGCGCGTTCGTCTTCATCTATGGTCATCCGACGCCTCACTCTTTCTGCCGCTCATGCCGCTCTTCCTTTATAGTTAGGACTTCAATCGAGTCGATTCAAGCATGCATATTCTCATCTCCAATGACGACGGGCTGTATGCGCCCGGTATCCGCCTTTTGGCCGAGGGTCTCCGCCAGCACTGTGAGCAGGTCACGGTCGTCGCACCAGATCGAGATCGTTCCGGCGCAAGCAATTCCCTGACGCTGGATCAACCGATTCGGGTCGAACAGCAGGACGATGGCCGCTACAAGGTGTTCGGCACGCCCACCGATTGCGTCCATGTCGCCATTACGGGGGTCTTGTCAGACGAGCCTGACATGGTGGTCTCCGGCATCAATGCTGGCGCCAATATGGGTGACGATGTGCTCTATTCGGGTACCGTTGCCGCCGCGATGGAAGGTCGTTTCCTGGGGCTTCCCGCCATGGCCGTGTCCCTGTCCTACGGACGCGGTGGTCCCAGCCACTTTGAGACTGCAGCTCTTGCGGCCACGATCCTGATGCAGCGTCTGGTCACTGAGCCGCTACCCGCCGACACCATTCTCAACGTCAATGTGCCGGATATTCCGTGGGATGAAATCAAGGGCTTCGAAACCACCCGCCTGGGCCATCGCCATCGCTCCGAGAACGTCATCCCCATTGCCGATCCACGCGGTCGGCAGTTCTACTGGATCGGACCGCCGGGAGGTGAGAGTGACAATGGGCCGGGCACGGATTTCAATGCGGTTCGCAATGGTTTCGTGTCGGTCACGCCGATTCATGTGGACCTGACTCGGTATCAGGCTCTGGATCAGGTCAGCCACTGGATCGAAGCGCTCAACGGACAGCACAGCGAGGGTTGAGGGTGGCCGTGGACCTGCTTCATCGCGGCATAGGCATGACGTCGGTTAATACCCGGCAACGGCTGATCGAACGACTCAGAGACAAGGGCATCACTGACGAAGTGGTTCTGGAGGCCATGGCGGCCACGCCTCGCCATCTGTTTGTCGATGAGGCGCTCTCATCTCGCGCCTACGAAGATACGGCCTTGCCGATCGGCCGAGGTCAGACCATTTCCCAACCGTATATCGTGGCCCTGATGACTGCAGCAGTTCGAGGCGAGCGGCCCCTGAGCAAGGTTCTGGAAATCGGTACCGGCTCGGGCTACCAGGCAGCCGTTCTCGCCAGGCTCAGCCAGCAGGTATTCTCGACCGAGCGCATTGGCGAGTTGGTGCGTAGTGCACGACAGCTCTTTCATCGACTTGGCTTGCACAACATCCTGACTCGCCACAGTGACGGTCTGGTCGGATGGCCGACCCAAGCGCCCTTCGATGCCATTGTGGTCACGGCCGGCGGTCACGTGCCCGACGAACTGCTCGATCAACTGGCTGAAGGTGGCGTGTTGGTGGCGCCGATGAGCCGAGGCGGTCAGCAGCGCTTGATTCGGGTGACTCGTATGGCGACGGGGTTCGAGGAGGAAGACCTGGGCGCCGTGATTTTCGTCCCCCTGCTGGAAGGTCTGGAGTAGGGCGGAGCGATGTTCACCGCGCTCTATGACCGCGCCCTGAAATGGGCCGCACACCGCAACGCGGAGCGCTACCTCGCCGGCCTGTCCATGGCCGAGTCCGTGTTCTTTCCCATTCCTCCGGATGTCATGCTCGCACCGATGGTGCTGGCGCAGCGGGCCCGAGCCTGGCGACTGGCTGCACTGACGACGGTGGCGTCCGTTCTTGGCGGTCTGATCGGCTATCTGATTGGCTCCCTCGCGCTCGAGGCAATTTTTCCTTTGATCGAGCAGATCGGCTATCAGGACAAGTATCAGGCGGCGGTGGAGGCCTTTGGCCAATACGGCATCTGGTTTGTGATCGTGGCCGGTTTCACGCCCATTCCCTTCAAGATCATCACCATCGCTGGTGGTGCGCTGGCCATGGGCCTTCCCGGCTTCATCGTCGGAAGTCTGATCGGACGCGGCGCACGATTCTTTCTGGTGGCTGGGATCATCTGGTCCGGTGGAGAGCGGGCGGCGGATCACCTGCGTCGATGGGTGGATACGATCGGTTGGACGGTCATTGCGATTGCCACAATCGTTGCATTGGTCTGGTGGTGGCTCTGAAGCGTCTAGCCAGGGGAGTGGCAGTGACGGCCTTGATCGTCGTCACGCTGAGCGCCTGTGCACCCTGGCAGCCTGCACCTGTAGAGAATCGTAGCGAGCGGACGACGCCGAGCAGACCCGTGGCGCGGCCATCGTCGCCGCCGGCCAACTACGAAGTCCGACGTGGCGACACGCTCTACTCGATCGCCTTTAGATTCGGCCTTGACTGGCGTTCGGTCGCCCAGTGGAATCGGCTTAGCGAGCCCTATCTCATCCGTCCTGGGCAAGAGCTGCGGATGACCGCGCCACCTCAGCGGCGACCCACCACGACCCGCATACGGCCCCGACCGGCTCCGACGACCACCTCGCCTGCGCCGGAAATGCGCCCGGTAGAACCGGTGGTTCGAAATACTCCCCCTCCAGCGACTTCCGAGCCGGCGGGCTCGACGGCGAGGCCGTCCGCCGAGGCTGAAGATCAGGCACGAGCGCCTGCGCCCACCACGGAAAGTGCCTCCGTTCCCGATGCTCGCAGTCGTGCGGTGGCTGGAGTGACCTGGCGCTGGCCGACGGCGGGACAGGTCGCGCGTCCCTTTGATGCCTCAGCGGCTCGCCGAGGTCTGGGGATTCGTGGTCAGGCCGGTCAGCAGGTGCTGGCCGCAGCCGAGGGCGAAGTGGTTTACAGCGGCACGGCGTTGATTGGCTATGGCGAACTGATCATCATCAAACACTCGGGCACCATGCTGTCGGCCTATGGGCATAATCGACGCCGCCTTGTCGAGGAGGGTGCTCGCGTACGGGCCGGTCAGCCCATCGCCGAAATGGGTCTCGATGAAACAGACGAAGCGATTTTGCATTTCGAGATTCGTCGAAACGGACAGCCGGAAAACCCGGCGGATTTCCTGCCGCCACGCGGCTGATCGCGCCCAGGTCGCTCGACGATCAACCAGTCTGATGCGGCATTTTTTGAATGTGATGCCTTCAAAGGCATCGCTATCTCACCGTTTTGACTTGAAAAAATGGATTTTTCTGTGCATTATTGCTCCAGGTTCATCCCTGAGTTGCCATTGATGTACCGCTCGACCACCCTACTAGTCACGCTACTGGCCTTGCTGGCCAGCCCTCTGGCGTGGTCCGCAGAGGTCGAGAATCTGCGCGTCTGGGCAGGTCCGGACAGCACGCGTGTTGTCCTCGATCTCGATCGACGCGTCGAGTACCGACTCTTCACCTTGAGCGATCCGGCACGCGTCGTTGTCGATATCGACGCGACTCGAGTGTCCGGTGAGCTTGCCCTTGATCGCGAACGCAGTGGCGTCGTGGACACGGTCCGCCACGGCGTTCGGAATGGCGCTGACCTTCGCGTCGTGCTGGATCTCGAAGAGTCCGCCAAGCCTCAGAGTTTCCTGTTGGACCCGGCCGGTGAATACGGTCACCGCCTGGTCATTGATCTGACGCCCGAAACGGCTCAATCGACGGACGAGCGTTTGCGCGAAGTCGTCCGCGCGGCGCGTGCCGGCGACCGTGAAATGATCGTGGCCATCGATGCCGGCCACGGTGGCGAGGACCCTGGCGCGATCGGTCCGAGCGGGCTGTACGAAAAGACCGTCAATCTCGCCATTGCCCGTGAACTCGAAAGTCGTCTGGATGCGATGCCGGGCATGCGCCCGGTCATGATCCGCACGGCAGACTATTTCGTTCCTCTCAAGGAGCGCTATGAGCGCGCCAGAGCAGCAGAAGCCGATCTGTTTGTTTCCCTGCACGCCGACGCCTTCCGGGATTCGAGTATTCGCGGCAGTTCGGTCTACATTCTGTCACGCCGGGGCGCTTCCAGTGAAGCGGCCCGTCGTCTGGCTGCCAGTGAGAACCAGTCGGATCTGATCGGTGGTGTTCGTCTGGATCGAGAAGATGACATGCTCAGTTCCGTTCTGCTCGATCTATCCCAGAGCGCGTCCATGGACTATAGCCGTCGTGCAGCTGAATCCATTCTGGGTGAACTCGGCAGCGTCGGAAGGCGCCACCGTCCTCAGGTTGAAAGCGCCAATTTCGTCGTCCTCCGTTCGCCCGATGTGCCGAGTGTTCTGGTCGAAGTCGGATTCATCAGCAATCCGCAGGATGAAAGCAACCTCAAGACCCTGCGTCACCGTCGCGAAGTGGCCACGGCGATTGCCGCTGGCATCGATGGCCACTTCCGCAACACGGCTCCCCAGGGAACCTGGTTTGCGGCCAACCGCACGCGGGGACGCCATGTGGTCGAGCGCGGCGATACGCTGGGTGTCATTGCTCAGCGCTATGAAGTCAGCATCAACCGCCTCCGAGAAGCGAACAACATCGATGGCGACGTGATCCATCCGGGTGCCGTATTGGTCATTCCGACCGGCAGCTGATCCTGCCTCACCGACTGGGCTGAATCGGCCGGGTCAAGCGCTCAAGTTTCAGTATTCCTCCCTTCATGTCGCTACACTGAGCGGCATGCCGATTCGTCAGCTTTCCAAACATCTCGTCAACCAGATCGCGGCCGGCGAGGTCGTCGAGCGCCCGGCCTCCGTAGTCAAGGAACTGGTCGAGAACAGTCTCGATGCCGGTGCTGATCGAATTCAGGTCGAAATCGAGCAGGGCGGGATGCGTCGGATCAGGATCTCGGACAACGGATCCGGTATCGATCGCGAGCAGCTCGCCCTCGCCCTAACCCCCCACGCCACCAGCAAGATTGCCAGTCTGGATGACCTGGAAGCCGTGTCCAGCCTGGGTTTCCGTGGCGAAGCCCTGGCCTCGATCGCGTCCGTGTCTCGTCTTCGCCTGGCTTCTCGAACCCCGGACGCGGCTGAAGGCTGGATGCTGGAAAGCGATGGTGGCCGCATCAGCGAGCCCCAGCCACACGGCATTCCTGCAGGGACGGTCATCGAAGTCCGGGATCTGTTCTTCAACGTCCCGGCTCGACGCAAGTTCTTGCGAACGGAGCGGACAGAATTCAATCAGATTGACGAGCTTTTACGGCGACTGGCGCTGGCGAACATGTCGGTCGGCTTCGAGCTCGTCCATAACGGCCGCGCTGTCCGTCGCCTGGCACCAGCAGCCTCGCAGGACGCCTGGTTGCGTCGAGCAGGAGAGGTGTGTGGCCAGGCCTTTGTCGAGCAATCACTGGTGCTGGAGCGTGAACATGCTGGTCTGCGGCTGAGCGGCTGGATTGCGCGACCTTCCTATTCACGGAGTCAGTCCGACCAGCAGTTCTTTTTCGTCAACGGCCGCCTGGTCCGCGACCGGCTGGTCGTCCACGCCATTCGGCAGGCCTATCGGGATGTGTTGTTTCATGGCCGGCATCCGGCCTTCATCCTGCGTCTCGAGCTCGACCCCAGGCGGGTAGACGTCAATGTGCATCCGCAGAAAACGGAAGTCCGTTTCAGAGATGGCCGTCTGGTGCATGATTTCCTCTTCTCCACGCTGCACCATGCGTTGGCGGACACGCGCGCCGGTGCGACCGGTGCCCAGTCCCCAGACCTGGCGGCCGTGGGTGCCGACGCGCACGCTGGAGCATCGATTCCCCAATCGTTCGCGCCACCGGCTCAGTCGGGCCTGGGCCTGAACGTGGCTGAGACCGTCGCGCGTTACGCGCGTCTTGCCGAAGTGCCCGTATCGAGTTCACCGGCCAATCTCGCCGCTGCTGAACAAGCGTCGGATGTTCCACCCCTGGGATTCGCGCTAGCCCAGCTCCACGGGGTATTCATTCTGGCCGAGAACGCGCAGGGCCTGGTGCTGGTTGACATGCACGCGGCCCACGAGCGCATCGTCTACGAGCAGCTCAAGCAGACCTGGGGTGAAGATCGGGTTCGGTCTCAGCGTTTGTTGGTGCCGGAAAAGCTGGCCGTTTCGCAGCGTGAGGTCCAGGCCCTGGAAAGCCATGGCGGCGACCTGGACCGCCTGGGCTTCGAGCTGGGCATGGCCGGTCCGGAAAGCGTGCTCGTGCGCGCCGTGCCGACCCTGCTGTCGCGGTCGGATCCGCTGGGCTTGGTGCGGGACCTGTTGTCTGATCTCGCCGAGCTGGGTCAGAGCGAGCGGATTGAAACCGCGATCGATGAGCTGCTCTCGACCATGGCCTGTCACGGGTCGGTCCGCGCCAATCGGCGGTTGAATATCGATGAAA
>JBCDLQ010000134.1:0-6305 GCA_039414335.1 Pseudomonadota bacterium
CGAGCGTGATTTAAAGGTTTTGCCTTTTCCTCTTGAAAGCTTTTCTCCGGGTCGCCGGTCTTGTGGTTCGAACTCAATTCAACCGCAGGAGTTACACCCGATGTTTCGTTACTTTCTGGCCGCACTGACCGGCCTATTGCTCTCGACGGCCACCTTTGCTTTGGACAGCGAAGCCTTTTCCGATGAGCGCTTTGACGCGCTGCAGGCCGATGGGGCCGTGGTGTTGATCGATGTCTGGGCGCCCTGGTGTCCGACCTGCCGTCGCCAGCGTGAGATCCTGGCCGAATTCCAGGCCGCTCATCCGGAAGCGGATGTCACGATCCTGGAAGTCAGCTATGACGACGACAAGGATCTGGTTCGCCGATTCCGCGCGCCGCGACAGTCCACGCTGCTGTTGTTCAAGGGCTCTGAACAGGTCTGGTTCAGCGTTGCTGAAACGCGCGAAGAAGTGATCTACGAGCAGCTGCTCGGCGCCACCAGCGCTAACTGAGACGACATCCATGGCACTCGAGTTCTCATCCATTCCCCTGGCAGCCCTCGCAGGCGCATTGAGCATTCTCTCGCCCTGCGTTTGGCCGCTGGTCCCGGCGGTGATGTCGTCGGCGGCAACCGGCGGCCGAACGGGTCCCTGGTTCCTGGCTGCGGGCTTGAGTCTGTCTTTCGCAGTGGCCGGCACGGTGCTGGCTTTCGTGCTGCTCAACCTGGGCCTGGACCAAGAGATCATTCGTACGGTGGCGGCCGTCATGCTGCTGTTCATGGCGGCGGTGTTGATGATCAAACCGCTGGGTGACTGGGTGACGCTCAAGCTCGCGTCCTTCTCGGCCCGCTTCGGCGGGCTGGGGCAGGGCGAGGCCAGTACGGCGGCCGGCCAGTTCACCGTCGGAGCTTTGCTCGGATTGGTCTGGCTGCCCTGTATCGGCCCAACGCTGGGTGCCGCCGTGGCCCTGGCCTCACTCGGCCAGAGCATGGCCATGGCCTTCACCGTGATGCTCGCCTTCGGCTTGGGTTGTTCTGCGGTTTTGTTGGCCGCCGGCCTGTTCTCGGCCAAGGTCCTCAACCGCTGGCGCCCGGGCGTGCTCACCAACGCCAATCGCGGCAAGAAACTGCTTGGTGTTGTGCTGGCGATCCTCGGCATCATGGTCCTGACAGGTGTCGACAAGATCCTCGAAACCTGGGCCCTGCAAGTCCTACCCGATTGGGCAATCTCGATCTAGAACACTGGCCAACGAAGCAAAGGCGAAGTCAAAAGCTGGACATGCAAGGGCGCAAAGGCGCCAAGACGCGAAGAAAAGAAGGGAAGTGTGACGGGCAGTCATAGTGAAAACCAGGCGTTGAAGTGCTTCCAACTCGGGGTTTCAGTTCTCTTTGCGTCTTTGCTCCTTTGCGTCTTTGCGTTCAAGGCTTTTGGTCTTCAGGTCTCGGCTGCCTTCCAGATGAGCGATCTTATCCTCTCCGAGCCAACCACCGATCCAGCTGATCGGCGAAGCGCTTGCGGTCCGATTTGGACAGGGCTGAGGGCCCGCCAGTCTGGACGCCGCTGGAGCGGAGTTCTTCCATGAAGTCGCGCATCGTCAGGCGGGCCTTGATGGTCTCTTTCGTGTAGCGCTCGCCGCGGGGGTTGAGGGCGTTACCGTCCTTGGCGATGACTTCGGCGGCAAGGGGGATGTCGGCGGTGATGACGAGATCGCCGGGGTTCATCCGGCGAACGATTTCGTTATCGGCCACGTCGAAGCCATGGCCAACCTGCACGGTGGTGATCAACGGGGGCGGCCGCTGCGGCAGCGGGTGATTGGCCACGAGGGTCAACGGTGTCTGCGTTCTTTCCGCCGCCCGGAACAGAATCTCCTTGATGACGCCCGGGCAGGCGTCCGCATCGACCCAGATTCTTGTCTGCGTGTCGGGTTCCACTTTGTTACCTTCTCCTTCTGATCTTCCAAAGAGTACTAGGAAATGGAGCTGGAGCTGTTTCAGGTTGATGCCTTTGCCGAGCGTCTGTTCGAAGGCAACCCGGCTGCCGTGGTCCCGCTGGAGGCCTGGCTGCCAGATGCGATGCTTCAGGCCATTGCGCTGGAGAACAATCTGTCGGAAACGGCCTTCTTTGTGCCGGAGGTCGATGGCTATCACCTGCGTTGGTTCACGCCCGAAGCCGAAGTCGATCTCTGCGGTCACGCAACCTTGGCCAGCGCCCACGTGCTTTTCAAGCATCTGGATCATCCGAGCGATGAAATCCGATTCCGGTCCGCTAGTGGGGAGCTCCGCGTTGCTCGAACCGATCAGGGGCTGACGCTGGACTTCCCTGCCATCATTCCCAAGCCCATGGGCATGCTGCCGGAGATCGTGAAAGGGTTGGGTGCTGAGCCGACGCTGTTACTCTCGGCGCCCGACTACGTGGCCGTGTTCGAGAGCGAGGCGCAGATTCGCGCACTGAAGCCAGACTTCGGCATCCTCAAGCAGCTTGATCGCCGCGGCGTACTCGCTACTGCCCCCGGTGATGAAGTCGATTTCGTGAGCCGCTGTTTCTTCCCCAGGCTGCAGGTTGATGAGGACCCGGTCACCGGATCGGCCCACTGCAAGATGGTGCCCTACTGGGCGCAGCGTCTAGGCAGAACCGAATTGCTGGCGCGCCAGCTGTCTCGGCGCGGCGGGACCCTCCACTGCGTGCTCGACGGCAAGCGGGTTCGCTTGACCGGGAGTGCCGTGGACTATCTTCGCGGCAAGATTGCTTTGCCGGTCCTCGATGGCGGCTGAATCAGCGCTGATGCAAAACCCAGCCTTGAATCATTGTTTTCGGTTCGCGATGGGGCTCTGTCTGGCCGCCTGGATCGTCTCTCAGGTTCAGGCTGCACCGCTGCCGCCACCCGGTAAACCACAGATTAATAACTACCTGATGGCCGAGCATGGCGGCCACCTGAACAACTGGGTCGTGCGTCAGGGTCCCGATCAGCGCATCTATTTTGGCGGCGGCGATGGTCTGGTGATCTTTGACGGAGCGAATTGGCAAGCCATTCAATCCCGTCATCGAGATCGCATACGCGTGCTGGAAATCGATGAATCGGGGCGAATCTGGATCGGCTCTCCGAACGAATTCGGTTACTTCGAACCGGGGCGAGATGGCAATCTCGAGTACCGCTCTTTGAGCGACGAGTTGCCCGAAGAGCGCCGAAATTTTGCCGAAACCCGGGGCGTTTTTCTGCTGGGAGACCGCGTCTACTTTCAGACTCTCAATCGCCTCTTTCTCTGGCAGGACGAGACCCTGACTGAATTGGAGTCCTGGGGCGAGGTGTTTCGCTATGGCCTGATCCATCGCGGTCGTTTTCTCGTGGCAACCGCAAGCCATCTCTTCGATCTGACCGACTTTCCCGAGACTGGGACGCGCCCGGAGCCGCTGCCCTGGGTCAAGTTCCCCGAATCGGCCAATTTGAGTTTTCTCAGCAGCTGGCCGGACGGCCGCATTCTCATGGGAACGACCAACGCCGGTTTGTTCTGGGTCAGCGAGTCTGGGCTGGCACCCCTTGTCACGCCTGATTCGGTCAATGAGTCCTGGCCCTACAAGGCGATTCGCGGACCGGATGGCAGCATCCTGCTGGGCAGCGTCTACAGCGGTCTGTTCAGGCTGCGGCCAGACGGTGAGCTGATCGAGCAGATTTCGCGCCGCAGCGGTCTGGCCGTCAACGATGTCACGGGCCTGACGCTCGATCACGAAAACGGCGTCTGGCTGGCGCAGGCCGGTGCAATTTCCAGAGTGGATCTGTTCAATGGCATGCGCGTTTACGACGCGGATCATGGACTGGCGGCGGTTCACGATCTGATGGTCTGGGAAAACGAATGGCTGCTGGCGGGCGACCACGGACTCGGTCTGCTGAGGGCCAGTGGGAGCGATCAGAGTCGCCTCGATGTGATTGACAGCGCCTTGCTGCAGGCCTTCGCCGTTGAGCCGGATGATGAGCATGTGCTCGTCGCGGGTTCAGGTGGAGTCTACCGAGTGCGGATCGACGCAGAAGGGCTGCAGCTGCTCGAGCAGGAACGTCTGATCAACGACAACTATGCCTTTGGTCTGGTCCCCTCTCGTCTCCAGCCCGCGATCTACGCCGAGCTCGAAAGCGGTCTCGGCGTCCTGTTCCAAAGCGATCAGGGCTGGCAGATCCAGTCCCGCGTAGAGGGCGTGCTGCATCGAATTCTGACCGTCGCCGAGGATCGTCAGGGCAGGGTCTGGGCGGGAACCGTTGCAGGTCGCTACTACCGCCTCCGCTGGGAAGGCCAGACCCTCGTGCTGGATCAGGTGCTGGATGCTGAGGCGGGAGTTCCGGAAGGTTACGCCTGGGCCTTTGACGTCGACGAACGCCTGGTGCTGGGGACCAGCGACGGTGGCTACCGTCCCGTCGAACCAGAGGGTGTCCGAATCGAACCCGACCCGGATTTCGCCAACGATCAGCTTGGTGCTCCGAGGGGCGTCTACAGGCTATGGGCGGGGGACAACGGCGCGCTGGTCGGCGGCATCGGGCCGGGTGGTGCCCTGTGGCAGGGAAGCCTGAATGAGCGGGACCAATTCCAATGGCGGGAGCGTTTCCTGACCTGGCTTGAGCCGGGTGTGAACTGGTTTATTCAGCAGCACGACGATCAGCTCTGGATTGGGCGCCATCCGGGCATCATTCGTGCCGACTGGCCGCCCAGTGCGATCGATGCTGCGACCAGCCGGCTCCAGGTTTTTCGTGTGGGCTACTCCGATCAGGAAGACTGGCTGCCGGTCAGTCGCGACGGCGGCCTCAGTCTCGGTGTTTTGCCGTCTCGCGCAGAGTCCCTGCGCTTCGAGTTCGGCCTGCCGCGCTACAGCAGCCCCAAGGAAACGGACTATCGTGTGCGTCTTGCGGGGCTGGAGTCGGACTGGTCACCGTGGAGCAAGGAATCGCTGCGCTACTACAGCAGCTTGCCGGGCGGAGACTATCGCTTTCGGGTCCAGGCGCGCGATGCCGCGGGGCAGGTCTTTGACGCCGAGGCGCTGGCGTTCCGCATCTCGCACCCGTGGTATCTCAGCACAGGGGCCTGGCTGCTCTATGGCATTGTTGCCGCTGCACTGCTCTACCTGACCGCCCGCTTCGGTTATCGCTCTCGCGAACGCCGTTTGCAGCTGCAGAAAAAAGCGCTGGCGCAGGAGGTGGCCGAACAGACAGCGACCGTTCGTGCACAGGCGCGCGAGATTCGCGAGATCAGCGACGCCCGCGCCCAGTTCTTCGCCAATGTCTCGCACGAGCTGCGCACGCCGCTGACCTTGATACGGGGACCGTTGGAAGAATTGGCCCGACGCTCGGGCGACGAGCTGGGTAGCGAAGACCGGCAGTTCCTTGACGTTGCCTTGCGCAACAGTGAATCGATGCAGGCACTGATCGGCCAGGTGTTGGACCTGCAGCGCCTGGAAGCGGATCGTATGCCGCTGAGACTGGAGTCTGTGGACATGGTCACGGTGGTCCGGGGCGTGGTTCAGCGTTTTCAGATCGAGGCGGAACTTCGCACCATTGAACTGGATCTGGACATGGCCGCGGACACCTTGCCTTGGGTTTGTGATCCAACGCATATCGATACGATGCTGGCCAACCTCCTCTCCAACGCGATCAAGTTCACGCCCGAGAAGGGCAGGGTGACCGTGGCGCTCGCCGAAAGGGATCGTGCGCTGGGCTTAAGCGTCAGCGACACGGGCCCCGGCATCGAGCCCGACAAGCAGGAGACGATTTTCCAGCGCTATCGCCAGGGCGATCAAACCGATGCTCGTTCGCCGGGAACAGGTCTTGGACTCGCACTGGTCCGCGAACTGGCAGCGCTGCATGGCGGAACCGCGACCGTTGCCAGTAAACCTGGACAAGGGTCGGCTTTCCATATTCTGCTGCCCGCTGGACTTCAGGCTGATCGCCGCCTGGATTTGCCGACGCAGCACACAGAACAAGCCGTACCAACAGCGACCGAGCGCTTCGACTTCAGTGATCCTGCGCGGAATCTCGAGGACCGACCCTGCGTTCTGCTGGTGGACGACAATCCCGAACTGCGCGCTTTCCTGCGTTTTCGCCTGGGCCAGAGCTACCGCATCGAAGAGGCGGAGGACGGCGTAGCAGGGCTGGAGCGCGCGCGTGAGTTGGTTCCTGACGTGATTATTGCCGATGGATTGATGCCAGGGATGGACGGCCTGGCCATGACGCGAGCGCTGAAGGGTGATGCGGAGACTGACTTTATTCCCGTGCTGATGCTGACCTCGCGAGCGACCAGTGCCGATGCGGTGGCTGGCCTGGAGGCCGGCGCCGATGACTACCTGGCCAAAC
>JBCDLQ010000135.1:0-6299 GCA_039414335.1 Pseudomonadota bacterium
AGGTGCGAGCCCGGTGGCTGGTCAAGGCCAGCATCGTTCGTGAGTCAGGAGACCGGCCTGCATTCGACAGCCACCAGGTTGCGGCGGGCAATCGTGGGCAAGGAACCCGCGGATCGACCGCTGGTCCAGTGCCTGCTCCCTTCCTCGCCCAACTGTTTAGATAGCGCGGGTGAGCGCGAGGAGCCTTGTTTCAATGTCATCCAGAACCCTGTTTAACTTCGTACTGCCGCTGGCCGTCGCCAGCAGCCTGTCCGTCAGCAGTCCCCTTACTGCCAATGATTCGGTCGAGGCCAGCGATACCCTTGTCGTGACCGCTGCCCGAGCCGAGCAGTCACAGTCCGACAGCCTGAGCTCGGTCACGGTGATCAGCCGAGCTGAAATCGAACGCTCGCAGGCACCGGACCTGATCGAACTGCTGCGCATGGAAGCCGGCCTGGACATCAGCCGAACTGGCGGCCCGGGTGGACAGACCAGCGTCTTCCTGCGCGGCAGCAATTCCAACCATACGCTGGTCCTGATCGACGGCGTTCGGGTGGCCGCCGCTGGAACGGGCGCCTTCACCTGGGAAATTCTCGACCCTTCATTGATTGAACGGATCGAGATCGTTCGAGGACCCCGAGCTGCGCGTTGGGGCTCGGATGCCATCGGTGGCGTGATCCAGATCTTCACGCGCCAGCCAGAGCGTTGGTCTGCACGCCTGGCCGCGGGCAGCTACGGAGATCGCAGCCTGTCAGTGACCGGCGGCAATGACCAATTCTCGATCAGCGCCTCACGACGCGAAGCCGATGGATTTTCTGCCCAGAACCCAAATGGCTTTGCATTCGACCCGGACGATGATGGGCTGGAACGGACGGGTGCTGCAGGCACGGCCAGATTCGACCTCGGTGCTGGCCAGCTCGATCTGCATGCCCGCATCGATCAAGGCGAGATCGAATTCGATCAGGGCGAGTCGGATTTCCGCAACTACTCCGCTGGTCTGGACTACCAGGTCGAACTGTCATCGGACTGGCGACTCGGCGCCCAGCTCGCCACCCTCGGCGATCGCCTTGAGACCAGCACCGCATTCGGCGAGAGCGAGCTGACCACCGATCGCATCCAAGCCGCTGTCCAATTCGAACATATGTTGACGCCTGAACTGCGTTGGATCACGGGCGTCGACGCCTGGGACGAAGACGGTGAGAGCCGAGGCAGCTGGGAAGACGATCGCAACAACCTGGGCGCCTGGACCGGAATCGATGGTCGCCACGGCCAACTCGACTACGACGCCGGCCTGCGCATCGATGAAGACTCGGAATTCGGGAGCGAGGTCACGGGCAGCCTGGGCCTGGGCTGGAACCTGAGCGATACGATTCGCCTGACCGCAAGCGCAGGACGGGGCTTCCGGGCACCGACCTTTAACCAACTCTTCTCGCCTGGTTTCTTCGGCTCCTTCGCAGGCAATCCGGACCTGGACCCTGAGACCTCGCGCTCGATCGAACTGGGTCTGCAGCTCCAGCCCAGCGCAGGCCAGCGGCTGACCCTGAACCTGTTCGACACCGCCATCGACGACCTGATCGACTTTGCCGGCGTGGACTTCCAGGCCATCAACATCCGTCGCGCCGACATTCGTGGCGCAGAACTGATCCATGAGTACCAAAGCGGTAACTGGCGGCTGAACTCCCAGGGCAGCTGGTTGGATTCGGAAGATAGGGAAAGCGGCCAGGAACTGCTGCGGCGCGCACGTTACAAGGCGAGCTCAAGGCTGGACTACCTGTTCGAGAACGGTGCTTGGGTCGGCACGGAATTGGTCCACGTCGGTCAACGTCAGGACATTGCCCAGCAGACGCTGGCCAGCTACACCCTGCTCAATGTCAGCGCTGGCATGAATCTGGCCGATCAATGGCGCATCGAAGGCAGGGTCGACAACCTGGCCGACCGGAGTTACGAACCCTTGATCGGATTCAATGCACCGGAACGTGCCATTTACGTCGGCTTGAACTGGTCGCGCTGATTCCCGGTCTCTCGATCACCCGGCCGAACGTTGCCGGGTGGTCCGGGCGATAATGCCAGGGGTGTACCCACTCACCACGGCACTGGCAAAAACACTCACGACTGCACTGCTCGTCCTGACGGGCCTGTGCGCTTGCCGTTCATCGACTCCCCCTCCGGAAGCGCGCTTCAGCGTATTCGGGACCGAAGTTCAGGTACTGATCCGTAGTGATGATCGGCAGGCAACGGCGAGGGCATTCCGGGAGCTTGGCTCGCTGTTTCAGCGCCTCCACCAAGATTGGCATCCCTGGCAAACGGGTGCCCTAACTGGCCTGAACGATGCGCTGGTCAGCGGCCAATGGGTGGAGACGCAGCCGGAACTGATCGAACTCATTCGATCTGCGCGCGAGTTCGAAGCGGACAGCGAGGGCTTGTTCAACGCAGGCATCGGTGCCCTGGTCGCCCGCTGGGGCTTCCACACATCGGACTATCCCATCACCACACCACCCCCTTCCGAAGCGGCGATTGCTGCCTGGATGGCCACGTCTCCAAGCCTGAGCCAGCTGGAAATTGACGGCAATCGGGTACGAAGCCACAACCGGCAGCTCCAGCTGGACTTCAGCGGCCTGGCCAAGGGTCTGGCGGGCCGGCTGGCCTGCGACGTCCTCGTCCGGCGTGAGCTGGAAGAGGCCTTGATCAACCTCGGAGGTGATGTAGTGATCTGTGAAGAGAGTCAAAACCCCTGGAAGATCGCCATCAGCGATGGTCATCAAGGCATTTTCCAAACGATAGAATTGAACGGTCCGGTGGCCGTCTTCTCCTCAGGCTCCGCTCAGCGCTGGGGTCAGTGGAACGGCAAACGCTACGCCCATCTGCTGGATCCCAGAACCGGAACGGCCGTGTCCGACGCCATTCAGGTTACGGTCATCCACCATGACCCGCTGCGGGCCGATGCCGCCGCTACGGCGATCGCGATTGCGGGTTCTGACGACTGGGCACGCATCGCCAGCAGCATGCAGGTGAGCGAAACTCTGGTGATCGGCGAGTCGGGCGTCGTCCGTATGAGCCAGGGCTTTGAAGTCCGTCTTGAGGGGTCCGATCAACGCATTGCGCGAAAATCAGAGCGTCGTTAGAGTATTGAGCGGCTTCTGTTGACTCATTCGCGCTGGGAATCCAGTCGAAATCGCACAAGAATTGGATAGCTCATGCATTGACCCGCTCAGTTCTCTGGCGCGCGTCCTGTTAGGGACGGCGTTGCTGCTTGTGCTACTGATTCCCCCCACCTCGGCGCAGATCGATCTCGACGAGCAGCTCCGTTTGGCCCGTCAGCTCAATGCCACTTCGCACTGGCGTTCGGGCCGATCGATCCTTGATCAAATTGAGCCCGAGCTGACCCGCGCCAGCCGCCAGCAGCGCAATCGCTACGATCTGATTCTGGCCCACAATCTCGCCCTGGGCGGAGCTTCGGCGGCCGGGCTCGAGCTTATCGACGAGATTCTGACGCGGAATCCGGACCCGGAACTGCATCTTCAATCCTTGTCCCTGGCGGCCAATCTCGCCGGCGCCGAACGCAGTTATCGGCGCGCCTTTGCCTATCTCCGAGAAGGCATGGAACGCCTGCCGACAGTTGACAACCCGGCAATTCGCTCTTACCTGCTGGGGGTGGCCGGCATGCTGTACGCCAGAACCGGCGAAATCGAGCGAGGCATCGACCTCGCCAGGCAAGCCGTCGATCTGGTAAGCATTGCTCGTGTCGATGTTCCTGAAGCCAGCCGTTGCGTAGCAGGCCAGCGCCTGAGCTCCGCACTCGAGGCCAGCGATCAGACTGCGGCCACACTTGCTGCCAGCGAGACGGCACTGTCCCATTGCCTGGAAGAGGGCAATGGTCATTTTGCCGCTCATCTGGAGAGCCTGATTGGCCAGATCCATCTGGGTCGTAATCGCTGGGAGCTTGCCGACGCCTGGTTACAACGAGCACAAGCGAGCCAACAAGAGATTGGCCACCTGAATGGTCTGATGCTGACGCGACTTCGATTGTTAGAACTCAGCCTCCTGCGAGGCGATTCTGCACCACCAGCAGCAAGGCTCACCGAGCTGATTGAGCATTTACGTGAGCGCCGATTCTGGGACCTGAAAGTTCGCGCTCATCAAGTGGCGGCCAGCCTGGCGGAGGGAAATGGTGACTACGACACGGCACTGACCCACCTGAAACGACAGAACACCGCACTGGATCGTCTCCACGCCTGGGAGCGCTCACGGCGCATGGCCTATTTGGAAGTGGAATTCGATATGGACGCGGCGAGGCAGGAGCTCAGCTTGCTGCAGCAAGGCTCGCGTATCGGGGCGCTTGAAGAAACCGCCTCTGTGCAGCGCTCGGTGTCACAACGTGCGCTCCAGATCGGGGCAGCGCTTCTGATCGCGACCCTTCTCCTCATGCTGTTACAGGCAACACGAGAACGTCGTCACTATCGAATCCTGTCAGAGCAAGATGGCCTCACCGAATTACTCAAGCACACGCGCTTCTTCGAAGCAGCCGATGAACTCCTGACCCGATCCATAGCCAGTGGTCAGCCCGTTACCCTCATCGTGGGAGACCTCGATCATTTCAAGAAAATCAACGACCAGCATGGCCATCTGACTGGAGATACGGTCCTTCGACGAGTTGCCGGACGCATGCGGGACCTGTTTGGTCCGCCGGCATTGCTGGGAAGGATTGGCGGCGAGGAGTTTGCAATCGCACTGGCTGGCAAGGCGCTCGAAGGAACGCTGGAACGTATTGAAGCGCTGAGAAGAGAAATCAACCGCTCTCGCCATGACGATCCAGAGATGTCGGTCAGCATGAGTTTTGGCGTGGCCTGCTTCGATGGCTCTGAAACCATGGAACAACTCCGAGGTCGAGCGGACGCCGCCCTCTACCAAGCCAAGCAATCTGGTCGAAACCGAGTCGTACTGGCCGATGCGCGCTGAAGCGATACTCAAATACGCTTCGGCCCTGCTTGCCTGGGCTGCGCTTTTCCTTGGCCTCGCGCATGCGCAGGATGTTGATCTGGACCGGCAGATCGAACAGGTTCGAGCCGAGCTGTCCACCGATCCTGCCGGAACAGGACCGGCGCTGTTGGCGGGACTGGAGCGTCGGATCGAAAGCGCGTCTCCTCGACAGAGAGTGGAGATCGAGCTGATTCGGATTCGCCATTTCGCACTGACTGAAGACATGCGGGAGGGCGCGGAACGCGCCATCGCGCTCAGTCGGCAGGTGATGGATGTCGATCAGAAAATCAGTGCGCTGCGCCTCAGCGCCAATCTGTCGATCGAGAGCGGCGATGATCAAAGCGCCTTCACCCTGCTTGGTGAAGCTCTGTCACTCCTTGATCAGACAGATTCGATCACAGACAAAGTCTCTGTCTTTGGTCTGGCCAGTGTTTTTCATTCTCGATCAGGTGATACCAATCTTGCCGTTGACTACGCCACCCGCGCCGTAGACAGTGCGCGATCTGGCGACAATCCGAGGATAAAGTGCGGCGCGCTTGTCTTTCTGGCCCATGCCTATCGTTTTCAGGGCCAGGTCGAACTGGCCGAGGAACAGGTTGCAGAGGCGATGCCCCATTGTCAGCGCTCCGGTGATCAGATCATCATTGCGGGATTTCGGACGCTGATCGGTCAACTGGCGCTGGCGCGAGGCCAACTTGAACAGGCCAGGAGACAGGCCGAGCAAGTGGGCGAGCTCAGTCAGGGCATCTACTCCAATGGCGAGATCGATAGCGTCCTGCTGCTGGCCAGAATTGAACTGTTATCGGGGAACCATCAGCTGGCCCGTGATCATTACCGCTGGCTGATCGACAGAATAGCGGACAGCGAACGACTGGAACGTCTGGCGGAAGCCCTGGACGGTGCGGCCGAAGCATCGGAGCGGCTGGGGGATCTCGCCGAGGCGACCCGCCTGTATCAGCGGTTCATCGAGACTCGGCAGCGGCATTTGAGCCGCGCTCGCTCAATGAGAACCGCTCAATTGACGGTGCAGTTTGACCACCAGCGACGAGCGCAGGACATTGTTCTGCTGAGAGAGCAGCAGCGCGCTGCGGAGCTGGCGGAACAGAACCGCTCACGCCAACAACGCTTGCGTACCTTCGTTCTGATCTGCGGCGGGGTGATCGTCCTACTGCTGCTGATCTGGCTATTGCGTGCGCTTCGCGAGCGACGTCACTTTCGTCGATTGTCTGACAAGGACGGACTGACCGGCCTCTTCAATCACACTCGATTCTTCAAGCAGCTGGACCAGGAGTTGGCCCATCATCACGAAAACGGTCTGGCCCTGATCCTGGCCGACATCGACC
>JBCDLQ010000136.1:0-6286 GCA_039414335.1 Pseudomonadota bacterium
ATGGCGCTGCCGTACCCGCCGACTGTCTCTATGACATTGCCGTCACACCACAGGCCGGCTACACCGACACGACCAGTGGCTCGCTAACCGGTCTGACCGTGACCGACGGCGGCACGACGGTCGTTGGCGCGAGCTGCACGCAGGATCCGACGCCGACAGGTTCGATCGGGGTCACCAAGACCGTGACCGGCGATCCCGCGCCGCTGCCCTGGGAGATCACGATCAGTAGCAGCAACTGCACGCTACCCGCACCCTATGACACCACGCCGACATTGCAGACACCGGATGGATCGGGTGGCACCGTCACCTTTGTCGGACTGGCCGTTGAAGATGGGGCTGCCGTACCCGCGGATTGTCTCTACGACATCGCCGTGACGCCGCAGGCGGGCTACACCGACACCACCACTGGATCACTGACGGATCTGACGGTGACCGATGGTGGAACCACATCGGTTGAGGCGACCTGTGAGCAAGCTGCGCTCTTCGTCTTGGGCGATCGGGTCTGGTACGACAACGACCAGGACGGTATTCAGGATGGCAATGAGCTAGGGGCAAATGGTCTGGTGGTTTCGCTGTATGAAAACGCCACCTGTTCCGGCAGCCCTTCGGAAACGCAGACCACCACGGGTAACGGCGACTACCTGTTCACCGATCTGGCTGCGGGTGACTACTGCGTTGAACTCTCTCCGCCTACGGGCTGGGTGTTGACGCTGCAGAATCAAGGCGGTGACGACGCCACTGATTCAGACGCTGACCCCGCCACCGCGCGAATCGAGTCGATCAATCTGAATGCGGACGACCTGGATGAAGACTTCGGCCTGTACGCCGCGACAGGACTAATTAGCGGCGTGCTGTTTTGCGATGATTCCCCGCTCAACGGCGCATTCGATGGCGGTGAGGAAGTCGGAGGCGTCACGATGACACTCTTGCGAGACGGAAACTGCGACAGCGTCGGCGACACTATTCTGCTAACTGAGGATACGGATATCAATGGAGAGTACTCGTTTACTGATCTTCCGGTCGGGCTGTCTCCTCAGCCACCAAACCTGGAAGTCTGCTATACCGTAACCGTCGATCTGATGGCGCCGGAGCTGAATGAGTGTTCATTTGAGATCTTCACCGTTCCGCCGATCTCGCTTTCAACAGACAACCCTGAATCTGTTGATAACGTCTCGGGCGTTCAGCCCGACGGTCCACCGACAAACACCCTTCCGGTTCCTGTCGATGGAGGGCTATTCCTACTCATTCTTGGCTTTAGCTTGATGGCGATTGGAATTTCGGTAAAAGCGCGTGAGAGGCATCACTTCGGGTAAAGAGTGACTGGATTGGCCTACCCCAAATCGGGGTCGGCCATCCAGTTCCGTGCGCTGTGATGCGCAGGCGACGTCGCTACAAATGCATCAAGGATCCCCGACTGGGGGTTCAGCCAGAACTTCGCACAAGGCGACGGTTGCAGGCAGCAATCGAATCATTGAGAACTCGCCCGACAGCCCGTTGTCCAGCTGGTAGCTCACGATCGCCGTGCTGCAATCCGTGAAGCGGATTTCCATCGTGCCGACGGGTGTGGTGGAAACCGGTGTCGATGTATCGAAGCTCCCCCCGGATGTTCGAAACAGGGTGAGGTTGGCGACATTGCCCGTTGCCAGCGCATCGCCGATCAGCCAGCGTGTGGTGCCATCGGCACCCTCGTCTTCATTGGCGTAGGTCAGCCAGGTGGCGAAGAGGAATTCTGTGCTGGGGTCATAGTCGAGAAAAAAGCCGGATCCTACCGTGTCGGGGAAAAACCAGGAGCCCGTGATGCCCTGATTGATCTGGAAGGGGTTGGGCGTCTCTTGAGTGATCGCACGCAGTCCGCCACTGGGCCCGGATTCCGAGACATAAATGGTTCCGTCGGGACCGACGCCGATGCCATTGGTGTTCTGGAACTCGGCGGATTCGGCAGGACCATCCGCGGAACCGAATGCGCCCGTTCCCGCAAACAGCTCAACCTGGCCGTCAAGGGTCACGGTTCTGACCTGATTGCCCGTCAAGCTGGTGGCGTAGATCAGGTCGTTACCGTCGATCGCGATATAGCCGGTTTGAGTAGCGGGACGCGCAATCACCGTCTGGTTACCCTGGCCATCGATTCGGACGATGTTGCCGTCATCAAAGTTTCCGGCGTAAACGCGACCCGATGAGTCGATCACGACTCCCGCAGGGCCCTCCAGGCTGCCGCCGTTGGATAGCGTTGTCACGACGCCTGATGGACTGACGGTGGCGATGCGGTCGAGATTATAGTCTCCAGCGTAGAGGGTCCCGTCAGGGCCAAAGGTGAGTCCAGAGGCCAGAGAAAAACCGCTGGCAAAGGTGGTCGTTTGACCATCAGGCGTGCGGCGGACGATTCGTTGCCCGGTCGCGACGTAAAAGTTTCCGGCGTCGTCCCATACGGAGCCAAGCGGAAACTCCAATCCGTCCAGAAAGACCTCAGCGCTGCTTTCCGTAATGCGCCAGACCCGGTTCATCTGAAACTGCGAGACGTAGACCGCGCCATCAGGGCCAACGGAAATCCCGTCGAGCCCGCCTTGGCCAGTCGTCAGGGTCGACACGGTCGCTGTTTGTGCTGCCAGCGACAAGGAAGTCAGCAAGAGGAAAAGCCCAAGACTTGATGAAGCCAATTTCTTTCGCATGATCAACTCCGAAGTGATAGGAGCTGCGAGTATTCAAATACGCACCGTGTCCGCACAATGCGTGAGGGATGAGATCCGGTAATTGAGGTTCGGATTCGGGAGAAGAAGGGGTGAGTTCGATCGTGCTTGCGGCGATGACTGATCTGTAGGACAGTACCGGCCCACGTCGCGCGTAATGCGTACAGATCGTGCGAAGGACGCTCATGAATTCAGTGCCCACACAGCTCAGTGCATCCACCAGGTCACCGTGGTTGATCCTCCTTGTCATAGGATTCTGGAGCCTGCTCGGGCTGCTCTATCTCTCCAGCTTGACGCTCAACGCACAGCAATTCGATACGACGTTTCGACTGACTTCGAAAACCTTCTTTGGGACACAGCTGGTCTTCCTGAACTGGTCCTTCGTGACCTTCTTCGTGTTCTGGCTCATGGAGCGTTCTCTGATTGGTGAAAGGTCTAAAGCGGTGGGTGTCAAAGGCCGCTCTGGCAGGGTAACGCTGTCGGCGATGCTCCTCGTGGTGGCGTTGATCTGGATTCCCTATCTGCTGGTCGCTGATGGATTGATTGGGGACTGGATGTTCGATCGTGGTCGCAGAACACCGCTTGAGGTTCTGCTTCGAACGGACTATTTCTCCGTATTTTTCGTAGGCATTCTCTATTTGTTGATCTGTGTCGCGGGCTTGGGTTTGGCCTACTCGAAGCGGTGGCGACTGGAGCGAGAGCGAACCCTTGAGCTAAACCAGCGAGACGCGCGGTACCGAATGGAGCTATCGGATCTTCACATGCAGCTACTCAAGTCACAGCTCAGCCCGCATTTCCTGTTCAATTCACTCGGGTCAGTCAGCGCCCTAGCTCGTTCAGCGCCGCGCAGTCAGATCATCGACACGGTACAAGCTATTGGCGATCTGCTGCGCTACGCTCTGACCACCAGCACCGAGCGGACGGTTAGCCTCGATGCGGAAATCGGCTTCACTCAGAACTATGTCCAGCTTCAGTCACTACGCTTTGATGATCGCTTCGAATTCAAGCTCGATAACCAAGTTCAAGCCCACACAAGCTGTCCACCATTCATGCTGCAGACCCTGGTTGAAAACGCCTTTGTGCATGGTGTGGAGCAGTCCTCTGATCACACTCGAATTATCGCAAGAATAGCGATCAGCGCCGACCGACTCCTCGTTGAAGTCACGAATGACCGTCCGTCTTCAGTCCGCTCAGCCGACGGTCTGGGAATTGCGATGAACAATCTGAAACGGCGCCTTGATCTCCAGTTCGATCAGCAGGCGACTTGCGTCGGTCGGGCAGACGGACCCTGGTATCGAGCCTGCGTCAGTATTCCGCTGGATGTCCTGAACGATGAATGATGTTAGAGCCGTTGTGATTGACGATGAAGCGTTGGCGCGCGTCAACGTTTCAAGAGCATTGGCAGCCGTTTCCAGTTGGCAATTGGTCGGTGAGTTTGAAAGCGCAGAAATCGCTCGCCGGCGCCTGCCGGAACTTCAGGTTGATGTGGTGTTTCTCGATATCAAAATGCCGGGTCAGAGTGGGGTAACGTTCGCATCTGAGCTGCAGGAGAGACCGAATCCACCGCTGATCGTCTTCGTGACCGCGTTCGACGACTACGCGCTGCAGGCCTTTGAGCTGTTTGCTTTCGACTACTTGCTCAAGCCCTTCAATAATGAACGCCTTCGCGCCACCATTGACCGGATCGAAGCCTGCCTGGCGCACGATGAATCACTCGCATCGATTCGGTACAGCCAGTCACGCTATCGTCAGCCTGGGCAACGCCTGGACCAACTCATCGTGCGTTCCGTCGGCAGCATCCGGATCATCAAGATCGATGCCGTCCGCTGGTTCCGGGCGAGTGGAAACTACGTTGAAGTCGGTCACGAGGATGGCGTTCACCTGCAGCGCGTTCAGCTGAGCTTTCTCGAGAAGCACCTCGACCCGAACGTGTTCTTGAGAATCCACCGATCCTCCGTGGTCCGACTGAGCGAAATCCGCGAAGTAGAGCCCGGACCGGACGACAGCGGGACCGTCATTCTGGCTGATGGTAGCCAGCACGCTTTCAGTAGCCGCTACAAGGATGTCTTGTTTGCTCGTCTCTCTCTAGATTGACTCAGATCGTCATCAGGTACCGCAGAAGGTATTGGCGACGACTTCGTCCGCCCTAGGAGGCTGCTGGTAAGCGGCGTTCCTGGGCTGTTCTTCAAAAGGCCGTGCGAAGACCTCAAGCATCTCATGGAGTGGCTGGAAATCCAGGTTGTTGACGGCCGCGTCGGCCGCGCGTTGGGCCAGGTGATTACGCAAGATAAAGGCCGGGTTGACGCCTTGCATGGCCACCTGGCGTTCTGCGTGGTCGCCGCCTTCGGCCTGCAGGGCCGCGCGCCAGTCGGCGACCCAGCCATCGAAGCTTGTTGGATCTTTGAACTGGGCGCGGGCTTCCAGATCCTTCTCGTCCGCGTCTGCATTCAGATGGCTGAGCGCGCGGAAGGTCTGCGTCATGTCGGCTTCGTTATCGGCCATGCTTTGCAGCAGATTCATGGCCAGCGTTGCACCCTCGGTCGAGGGGTTCAGGCCGATCTTGTGACACAGACGCGGATGGAACGCCGCCTCGAAGTCCGCTGGAATCTGGTTCAGCCGTTCATTCGCCCATTCCAGCACCTCATTCGGGTCGTCGCCAAACAGGGGCAGCAGGCACTCGGCCAGACGGGCCAGGTTCCAATGGGCAATGGTCGGCTGACGACCCCAGGCGTAGCGGCCACGCCGATCGATGTAGCTGAAGGCTGTATCTGGATCGAAGGTATCGAGAAAGCCGAAGGGGCCGTAGTCGAGCGTCTCGCCGGACAGGGTCACGTTGTCCGTATTCATCACGCCGTGGACAAAACCCACTGACATCCAGTGGGCGACCAGCGCCATGGTGCGCAAGGCAACGCGGTCGAAGAGCTGGCGATAGCGGTCCGGCTGATCAGCGAGATCGGGATCGTGTCGGTCGATGACGAAATCGGCCAGGGTCGGCACGTGCTCGCCGTGACCGTTGCGCGCAAAGTATTCAAAGGTGCCAATGCGCACATGACTCGATGCCACGCGGCACATCACACCACCCGGCTCCGGTCGATCGCGCATCACCTGCTCGCCCGTCGAGATCACGGACAGGGCACGCGTTGTCGGAATACCCAGTGCCGCCATGGCCTCCGAGGCCAGGTATTCGCGAACCGCCGGCCCGATTGAGGATCGCCCGTCCCCGCCGCGCGAGAATGGCGTGCGGCCTGAGCCCTTGAGCTGCAGATCCATCACGCGCCCAGCGGGAGTTTCCATTTCACCCAGTAGATGCGCCCGCCCGTCACCCAGCTGCGGTACCCAGTTGGCGAACTGGTGGCCCGCGTAAGCCTGCGCCAGCGGTTCAGTGCCCGGCAGCACCATATTGCCCGCCAGCGTGGCGAGACCGCCCTCGCTCTGCAGCCAGTCCGAATCGATGCCCAGCGAGTCAGCTAGGGCCGTATTCAGCGCGACGACCTGCGCGTTGGCCACGGGGGTGGGGGTTAGTTTGGCGTGGAACGCTTCTGGGAGGCTGGCGTAGAGGGTTTTTAGTTTCGGCGGCATTTTGGGGTTTGGGGTTTTTACAT
>JBCDLQ010000137.1:0-6198 GCA_039414335.1 Pseudomonadota bacterium
AAAGCTGGTCGCGGCCGGGACGCCAGCAGTCGAACTTACGAAGGTCTTGCCCGTCGCCTTCGCGCCATGGGCATCGAAGTGACCGGCATTCTGAGTCTGATCTGGCTACTGATCATCATCTGGGCCATCATCAAGGTGGCTCAAAGTCGGGCCGGCGGGGTTCAGAAAGTGCTCTGGATTCTGATCCTGCTGCTACTGCCTCTGCTGGGCCTCATCCTGTGGTTCCTGCTCGGGCCCAAGAAGTAGGCTGCGTTCGGCTGGAGCATTGCCCCAGCCGCAAGGCCATCAAAGGCTTCAGCTCAGGATCAGTCGTGCGAATCGGCGCTTGCCGACCTGGAGCACGCCCTCAAATCCGGCCTGCAGCATCAACGATCGATCGCTGACCTTTTCACCGTCGATCTTGACCGCTCCCTGCTGAATCATGCGGAAGGCTTCCGAGTTGGAGGCCGTCAGGCCGCAAGCCGTCAAGGCAGCAGCCACTCCCAGGCCTTCCGGCCCCGCCGGCAATGATTTCTTCTCAATCTCCTCGGGCATGTCGCCCTGCCTGAAACGGGCGATAAAGGCATCGCGTGCCTTCTCTCCGGCCCCGGCGCCATGGAAGCGATCTACGATCTCAATCCCCAGCTCGAACTTCACGTCGCGAGGATTTCGACCTTCTGCGACCGCCGCCTTGAGCGATTCGATGTCTGCAGTCGACTTGAAGCTCAGCAGCTCGAAGTACCGCCACATCAATTCATCGGAAATGCTCATCAGCTTGCCGAACATGTCGTCGGCTGGCTCCGTAATGCCAATGTAGTTGTCCAGTGATTTGGACATCTTCTGAACGCCGTCGGTCCCTTCCAGCAGCGGCCAGGTGATGATGATCTGGGGTTTCTGACCGGCCTGGGATTGCAGCTGACGCCCGACCAGCAGATTGAACTTCTGATCCGTGCCGCCCATCTCGATGTCGCATTCCAGCGCGACCGAGTCATGCCCCTGCACCAGCGGGTAGAGAAACTCATGGATCGAGATCGGCTGACCGGATCGATAGCGCTTTTCGAAATCATCGCGCTCGAGCATTCTCGCAACCGTATGCTTCGAGGCCAGTCGAATCATGTCGCTGGCGCTCTGCTCTCCAAACCACTCGGAATTGAATCGGACCTCGGTCTGGTCGCGATCAAGAATCCGGAACACCTGATCGGCGTAGGTCTTGGCGTTTGCCTGGATCTCCTCATCGGTCAGCGGTTTGCGCGTGACGTTCTTGCCGGTGGGGTCTCCGATCATGGCGGTGAAATCACCAATCAGGAAGATCGCCGTGTGGCCCGCGTCCTGGAAGCGGCGCATGGCATTGATGATGACCGTATGCCCAAGATGCAGATCGGGCGCTGTGGGGTCGAAGCCGACCTTGACGCGAAGGGGTTTGCCCGCCTTCAGCCGATCTTTCAGTTCGTCGGCCTGAATGACTTCGGCCGCACCGCGGATCACTTCATTGATATCTGTCACGAATTTCGCTTTTTCGATGGTTCGGGCCATCACGATCGGACCGCGCCAGACGAGCGATACTGCGAGATCGGTCGCTCTGGCCGGCGATGCCAGTGATAACAAGGGTTTAACAATTGACTTCAAACGCCGTGAATCGATAATGTTACCGAGTTTTTTGCAGCGAATCCTCGTTCCATGAAGAGAAAACCGATGGCCAGACCGCGCCGGCGGGCTCGCGGTCAGGCCGCGATGGCGCGAATGCAGGATCTGGGTCGACTGGCGAGCCACGGAGCGGACCTTGTTCGACAGCGGCTGGCCGCCCAACCGGCCTGGTCGGCTGCGGGCATTTCCTTCGTGGTGATTGCGCTTCTCATCGGCTTTATCAGTGATCCGGCCTCAGAAGACGCCGGCACGGTCCACGCCAGCGCCATCGCCCTGCCAGCGCTCTCCAGGCCGCTCGAAGAAGAGCCCGCGATCGACTCCGGTTTTTCCGAACGCGATGACTCGATGACGATTGGGCAGGCTCGCGAATGGACGCTGGTTGAAGTCCAACCCGGCCAGTCTCTGGATCGAATCTTCAGAGAGCTGTCACTGGGCGCCGGCCTGCTGCACAACATCGTCAATCTGAATGACACCACCGCAGGACTCGCTCGAATCCGCCCCGGCGATCAATTTGCCTTCGACCTGGATGCGGAAGGTGAGCTGCGCACACTGCGCGCTGAATTGGACGAGCAGAACTGGTTGTTCATCGATCAGAAGGAAGACGGCCTGGTCAGCCGGATCGAATCGCGGGCCCTTGACCAACGCATCATCGAAGCCAGCGGCACGATCACCAGCTCTCTGTTCAATGCCGCCAAGAACGCGGGCCTGTCGGACAACATGACCATGCGCCTTGCCGCGATCTTTGGCTGGGACGTGGACTTCGCCCTCGACATCCGCTCGGGCGATCAGTTTGCCGTGGTTTACGAGCAGATCTGGCGCGACGGCGAGTTCCTGCGTGATGGCACGATCCTGGCCGCCCGCTTCGTCAATCAGGGTGATGCGTTCGAGGCGGTTCTCTTCGACGCTGGCGACGGTCCGGACTACTTCGCTCCGGACGGACGGCCAATGCGCAAGGCCTTCCTGCGGGCACCGCTGAATTTCAGCTACGTCACCTCCAACTTCAATCCTCGACGCTTCCATCCGGTGACTCGTCGCGTTACGCCTCATCGTGGGACGGACTATGGCGCGCCCGTTGGAACGCCGATCTGGGCTGCTGGCGATGGCCAGGTCACCCGATCGGCCTACGACAACATCAACGGCCATCACGTGTTCATCCAGCACGGCAACAACATCGTCACCAAGTATCTGCATCTGTCGCGACGGCAGGTTGAGCGCGGTGATCGAGTGCGCCAGGGACAGACGATCGGCCGCCTCGGCGCCACGGGTCGCGTCACGGGAGCCCATCTGCATTACGAGTTTCTGCTCAACGGCGTCCACCGGAACCCGCGAACCGTGGATCTGCCGCCGGCCAATCCATTACCGGACGAGCACATGGAACGCTTTCGTGATTACAGCGCCGGCCTGCTCGCCCAGCTTCAGGCCATGAACGCCGACCCGAACTTGCGCATCGCCCAGGCCGAATCCGCCGACTGCACGACTGGTTCCTGCTGATGCGCAGGTGCCATGTCGGTCTGATTTCCGGGACCAGCATGGATGGGATCGATGCGGTCGTCGTTGATCTGAATCAGAACCCTCCCGCCATCCTGGCGGCAGGCACCTTTCCTTTCAATGAACAGGTTCAGGCTCAGCTCGATGTTTTGCGAGCCGACCCCGACGCTTACCCGATCGCTCGCCTGGGAGAACTGGATTCGCACCTGGGCCAGCAACTGGCTGAAACCGCGCTCGCCATCATCGCTGAGGCCGGACTGAAGCCGACCAACATTGCCGCAATCGGCTCTCATGGCCAGACCGTGCTGCATCGGGTCGATGCGAATCCGCCTTTCACGCTTCAGATTGGAGATCCCGGTCTGATCGCTGATCGGACTGGCATCACCACCGTGGCCGATTTTCGCCGTGCTGACGTCGCCGCGGGAGGACAGGGCGCTCCCCTGGCTCCACTGGTTCATCAGGCACTGCTGGCTTCCGATGAGGAAAATCGCGTCGTGGTGAATCTGGGTGGCATCGCCAACCTGACACGCCTGCATGCTGGCGAGCCGACCCTCGGATTCGATACGGGCCCGGCCAACTGCTTTCTGGACTTCTGGTACCGGCGCCACCATGACGGCCGCTTCGACCACAAGGGCCAGTGGGCAGCCACAGGGCAGGTAGACCCGACCCTGCTGGCCCAGCTGCTCGATGACCCTTACTTCAGACGCCCGCCTCCTAAGAGCACGGGCATTGAGTACTTTTCCGAGCGTTGGCTGGAGGCGCGCTTACCAGATTGGGCGTCTGATCGGCCGGGTGACCTCCAGGCCACGCTGGCTGAGTTCACAGCCGTCAGCCTGGTCGATGCCATGCGGCCACTGAATCCCGATCGGGTCTTGCTCTGCGGCGGCGGTTCGCATAACAGTGACCTATGCCGCCGAATCGAAGCCCGCCTGGGCAGCTGCCCAGCAGAGTCAACGGATAGCTTTGGTCTGCCCGCCGACCATGTAGAGTCAATGCTGTTTGCCTGGCTTGCTGCCGAACGCATCGCAGGCCACCCCCAGCCGACGTCGACAATCACTGGCGCCCGGCAGCCCGTCTTTCTTGGCGTTGTGTACGAGCCTGCCCGCGGTCAGCGGAATTGATCCATCACCCACACGGCCCTGGCGATTGAACCTGACTCGACATGGCCGTAATCTTTAACGATTGTCGTTTAGGGATTGGGACAGGCCTTGTAGCTCGGCTATGAATGAGTTTAAGTACGCAGCGCGTTTGACGACCGGTTCCAGCAACCCTGACCGCTAGTTTGAAAAGCACACCATTCCTGACACTGAACACACATGAAGAGACTCTCTATGCTGAAACACGTCCTGTTGATTTTGAGTGCCAGCACGCTGCTGGCGGCCTGTAGTCAGGAGCCTGAAGCCACGGCGGAGCCATCGACGGAGCCAGGAGCCACTGAGCCCGTCGCCGAGACACCGCCCACCGCCAGCAGCGACGACACGCTGGAAGAAATGGCGGCGAATCCGGAAGCGCTGAGAGAAGCCATGAGAGACCCTGAACAGCGGGAGGCTCTGATTGAAGCCATGCGTGAGCGCCGCGAAGCCCGTCGAGCTGAGCGCGAGGGTTCGGGCGCTGACGTCGATCGTGACGCCATGCGCGAGCAGATGCGCGAACGTCGTGCGCAGCTGATGGCTGAGCGTGCTGAAGGCGGAGACCCCCGTGAACAGATGCGAGAACGCATGCTCGAGCGCGGCCGCTGGTGGGCCGATGAGGACCTGCAGGCCTCGATCGGCCTGAGCGAGGCCCAGGCGGAAGCCATGACCCAGGCTCAGCTTCAGATCGAGGATCAGCGCCAGAGCGTTCGCCAGTCAATGGGCCAGAACCAGCGCGAATTGATGGACGCCATTCGGGAAGCCGATCGCAGCCGCATTCTCGAGCTGGTCGAACAGCGCTCCATGACTCAGCAATCGCTACAGGACTTGGAGCTGGAGTGGTGGCGGTCGATGCTCGATCAGCTCAGCGATGACCAACTGGCCACGCTGGCGGAAGAGAATCCTCAGGTCCTGCTGCGCCGCGGCGGTCGCTGAGCCGTACGCGCTAAAGATCAGGAGGAATAAGCGGGGCCGCCGTTCGGCGGTCCCTGATGGCCGGTTCCGCCAGTTCCATTCGTCGTACCGGTCGCCTGTCCCGCCGGCGCGGTCGACTGAACGACCTCTTTCAGCGCCTCATCCGGCAGGGCATAGCTCATGCCCACCGCCGGATCACCGGCACCCAACACGTCCGGGAACCGGATGCCCTGCAGCACGGAGACGGCAAAGACTTCCTGCACCGCATCCTCGAACTTCAGGAAGGCCACGGTCTGGCCGTTGCGGATATCCACGACCCAGACGCCACAGCTGCGCTCGCTGACGCGCTCGGTCAGTGAAATCCCGGAAAACACCGCCGATTCGCGGACCTGGGACAGGCCCACAAAGGCATAGGGTCCGATGAAGTCCAGGCCCCGCGTGAAGCCGGGCAGTTCAGCCACCGTCTCCAGCTGGCCCGTGTCCAGATCAACCGTGGCCAGCGATCCGTTGCCCGACTCGAGCACCCACAGCTTGTCCTGATACCAGCGCGGCGAATGGGGCATGGACAGACCACGGCAGATGAACTCGTTGTTCTCAACATCGATCAGGACACCCCCACCGGCCTTGTTCTCACGCCAGCCGCCGGCCGTATCGGCCGTCCCCAGCGCCGTGACGTACTTGGGTTTGCCATCGACCACCTCCAGACCATTCAGGTGGCAACGGTCCTCGGCGGCATAGCCCGAGACGAACCACGGCCGCCAGCGCGGCACGAAGCTGTGTTCGTCATCGAGCGTGCAGAGACAGGAGAAGCGGGTGTTAACCACCCACAGTTCATCGCCCACAAAGGCCATCTCGTGAATGTCGATGTTGCCCGTGATATGGCCACGACGCGGCATGAAGGCCGAGTCGTGCTTGCCGGGCGGATTCAGCTTTCGTGCGACCTCGGGCATGTTGCGGTAGTGCTCGACGGTCATCGCCGTACCCAATGACAGGCGCGACCGGTCGCAGGCCATGCCCATCGGCCGGTTGTAGATTCTGAAAT
>JBCDLQ010000138.1:0-6182 GCA_039414335.1 Pseudomonadota bacterium
AAGCGCCCGATGGTGCTGCACCGTTCTGGTCAACCATTGAAGACTTGATAGTCGGCGTGCCACCTTCTGGTCCGCCGGCACCGACGGGTCCGAGCTTCGCTGTTCCCACGACGTCATTCTATGGTCTGCTAGCTATGGCATTGATCATGTTGGGTCTTGGCTGGGTCTTCACGGCCAACCGCCGATTCTGACCTGGGTTTCGCTATCACCCTTGCGGTGATCGAATCAAAGGCGGTCCTTCGGGCCGCCTTTTTTGTTCTCCTTCAAAAGACGGATTGAATTCAGCCTTGAGCTATCCTCAACGTCGTCAATCGCTCCAGAGAGACACTGATCGATGTTCTGCACCTCCAGCGACAAAACTTTTCCGATTCATCTCCTGACCGAAGACGAGCTCAGCGGCTGGTTGGCCCGGTCTTCCGCGGAAGTTCAAGCCTGGGTACAGGCCAATGGCTTCAAGTCCAAAGCTGGCACAACGTTGCTGTTGCCGAGTGCCAAAGGTGGCGTCGATGCAGTGCTGTGCGGTCGACGCTTTGACGACAAGCTCTGGGCCTTGTCCCACCTACCATCGATGCTGCCGCCCGGTGACTACTACCTGGCCGGCAACTGGAGCACGACCGAGCAGGAATTGTTTTCCCTGGGTTGGGGGCTGGGGCACTACCGCTTCGATCGGTACAAACCTTCCCCAGGCCAGGCGGTCAATCTGCTGGTGCCCGAGGAGAATCTGGGCCGGATCCAGGCTTTCGTCGATGCAACGGTCCTTGTGCGTGATCTGGTGAATACGCCGGCCAACGATCTGGGTCCTGCGGAGCTGGCCGATGTCGCCATTGCGATGGGCGATCGCTTCAAGGCTGATGTTCAGGTGATTCAGGGCGATGATCTGGAGCGCGACTTTCCGGCGATCCACGTCGTGGGAAAGGCGTCTTCGCGGGCTCCGCGTCTGATCCGACTCCAATGGGGCGACGACGATGCTCCGCCGTTGGCGCTGGTCGGCAAAGGGGTGATCTTCGATTCCGGTGGGCTCGATATCAAGCCGGGCGTCGGGATGGTGCTGATGAAGAAGGACATGGGAGGGGCAGCCCATGTGCTGGGTCTGGCGCAGTTGATTATGACGCTGGGCCTGAACGTCAACCTGCGGGTTTACATCCCGGCCGTCGAGAACTCGATCAGCGGCAATGCCTATCGCCCGTCTGACGTCATTCGCACGCGCAGGGGCACCACGGTGGAGATCGGTAACACGGATGCGGAAGGTCGGGTCGTGCTGTCCGATGCGCTGACCCTGGCCTGCGAGGAAGGGGCGCTGCACGTGATCGATTTTGCGACCTTGACCGGCGCGGCCCGCATTGCACTCGGTGAGGACCTGCCGCCGCTCTATGCCCGAGATCAGGCCCAGGCTCGCGCCATTCAGGATCGGTCCTTCGAACTGCAGGACCCCCTCTGGCACATGCCGCTGTATGAAGGTTACCGTGAACAGATCAAGCCTGGCATCGCGGACTTGTCCAATACGGGCAGCAGCAAGTTCGGCGGCAGCCTGACGGCTGCCTTGTTTCTTGATCATTTTGTCGATGCCGAGCTGGACTGGGTGCATCTGGACGTCTATGCCTGGAATCTCTCGAACCGACCCGGTCGTCCGGCCGGCGGCGAAGCGCAGGGCTTGAGAGCCATCTTCGACTGGCTGGAAGAAGCCTACGGGCACGGCTGATCGACGCACCAGGCGTGCTCGCGGTTCCTGACCTCGCTTGTGAATTCACGGGGGCCGGTTGACAATGCGCGGCCAGATGAGGGTCTTGCTTCGCCCATGACCGCCTTGACCACTGCAAATACTTCGTTGAGCCACGATGTCGCCAGGACTCTCGTCCTGGCCGGTCCGCTGGTGGTCGGTCAGTTGACCAACTTCGGCATGAACTTTGTCGATACGGTAATGGCTGGTCGGATCAGCACGGTGGATCTGGGTGCCATTGCGGTGGGTTCGTCGGTCTGGGCGGCCGGCTTTCTGTTCGTGCTGGGCGTGCTGATGGCGGTCTCGGCAACAGTTTCTCAACTCGATGGTGCGGGTAGAACCTCGCAAGTGGGAGAGTTTGCTCGCCAGGCGCTGTGGCTGTCCCTGGGGCTGGGGATTCTCCTGTTCTTTGCGATGCGCTCCAGCGGTGGACTGATGCGCTGGATTGATGTCGATGCCGACGTTGCCGGTGTCGCCTTGGGCTATCTGGATGCCATCAGCTGGGGAGCACCCGCCCTGTGTCTGATGATGGCGCTGAGGTTCTTTTCCGAAGGAACGGGCTACACGCGTCCGACCATGTATGTCGGCATGGTGGGCATTCTGTGCAACATCCCGCTGAACTACGCCCTGATGTTCGGGCACTACGGTTTTCCGGCCATGGGGGCGGTGGGTGCAGGCTGGGCTACGGCAATCGTGTTCTGGCTGCAGTTGCTGGCTCTCGCATTCTGGATTGCCTGGCGCCCGCGTTTCGCCATCTACGGCCTCTATGCGCGCTTCAGTCGGCCCAGCGCTCGTGAAATCGGTGCCCTGTTGAAGCTGGGTCTGCCGATCGGAATCATGGTGTTTCTCGAAGGCGGGATGTTTGTGGGGTCAGCGCTGTTGATCGGAACGCTCGGCGCTTTGCCAGTCGCAGCGCATCAGATTGCCATGAACTACGCCGGACTCATGTTCATGGTGCCCGTTGGGCTGGCCGGTGCCATTACGGTCCGCGTCGGCAATGCCATGGGGCGCCATGACCCGGCAGGTGCCCGGCGCGCCGGCCTCGTGGGCATCGGAATCGCGGCGGCATTTGCGCTGGTTTCAGCGGCCTTCATGCTGGCGGTGCCCGAATGGATCGTCAGCATGTACACCAGCGAGCCAGAAGTTGCGGCTGTGGCTGTGGGTTTGCTGTTCTTCGCGGCGATCTTTCAGTTTGCCGATGGCATTCAGGCGTCGGCGGCTGGCGCGCTCCGGGGCCTCAAGGACACGCGGATGCCGATGATTTACTCCATCATTGCCTACTGGATGGTCGGCATCAGTTCTGGCTATGTGCTGACCTTTAAATTGGGCTATGGCATTGACGGCATGTGGTTCGGCATCATCACGGGCCTGTGTGTTGCCGCCGTGCTGCTCGGTTCTCGGTTTCTGCGGATCACCAGGCTTGCCACCCGTTCGGCCGACAGCGACTGACTCTTGGGACGGGCCATGACCTGTGGCCCATTGTTCCCTTCACCGCGGCTGCCTACAATGCTCTGATACATCCACTCCGAGACTGATTGATGTCGTCTGCTGATCGTCCGAATATTCTGATTCGCCTCTGGCTGGGCTTCTGGCGTGGCGTTACCGCGCTACGCATGGCTGTTTTCAATGTTCTCTTCCTGATCGTACTGGCCTTGGTGCTGCGGGCGGTGTTCAGCGATGGTGACGCCTTGATTCTTGAGGACAACACCACCCTGGTCATGGCGCCGAATGGCGTAGTCGTTGAAGAATTCATCGGTTTCCCCTTCGAGCGGGCCATCAATGAAGCGCTGGGGCAGGAAGTGCCACAGACTCGTCTGCGCGACATCGTCGCGGCGCTGGAGCTGGCCGCTGAAGATGATCAGATTACCCAGGTTCTGATCCAGACGGACCGCCTGATTGGTTTGAGTCCGGGAACCATGCAGGAAATCGATCGGGCCTTCGCTCAGTTCCGAGCCTCCGGCAAGCGCGTCATCGCGCACGGTGGCTTCATGGGTCAGGCCCAGTACTTCATGGCGTCACTGGCCGATGAAGTCTGGCTGGACCGTGACGGCTTCGTGGTTTTGGAAGGCTACGGCATGTACCGCCAGTACTACCTCGATGCACTGGAAATGCTGGAAGTCGATATCAACTTGTTCCGCGTCGGGACCTTCAAGTCGGCGATGGAACCCTATATTCGCAACGACATGTCCGAAGCAGACCGCGAAGCGCGATCTTTCGTGTTGGACGAGCTGTGGGGGCGCTACGTGGAGATGGCCGCGAGCAACCGAGGCATGCCGGCAGAGGTCATGGGAGATATCGCCCAGAACCTGGCGTCTTATCTCGAGCAGGCCGAGGGTAATGTGGGTCAGATGGCTCTTGACCGTGGGCTGATCGATCGCCTGATCACCCGCCCGGAACTTCGCTCTGAGCTGGCCTTGAGCGGTGCGCCCGATGACGAAACGGGATACCGCCGTGTCGGCATGATGGACTACGTGGAAGGACGCACCGTCCCGACCTTCGATATTCGCGATCAGGTCGGCGTGATCGTGGCGTCCGGATCAATTGTGGAGGGCTCGCAGCCGCCGGGCACGATCGGCGGTGATTCGACCGCTCGACTGATCCGCGAGGCGGCCGGCGACGACAACATCAAGGCTGTGGTGCTGCGCATCGATTCCGGCGGTGGCAGTGCCTTCGCTTCTGAAGTCATTCGCACGGAAATGATGAACCTGCGCGAGGCGGGTAAGCCCGTTGTCGTCAGTATGGGTGACGTGGCCGCGTCCGGTGGCTATTGGATCGCCATGGGCGCCGATGAAATCTGGGCCCACCCCAACACGATCACCGGTTCAATCGGTATTTTCGGCTTCTTCCCGACCTTCCAGGACACGCTGGCCAAGATCGGTGTCTACACCGATGGGGTCGGCACCACGCCGCTGGCCGGCGCGCTGGATCCTGGGATGGCGCTGAATGAGGACGCCAATCGTCTGCTGCAGAGCATCATCGAGAATGGCTACAGCGAGTTCATCGGTCTGGTCGCCGAGCACCGCAACATGACGCTGGAAGAAGTCGATGCAGTGGCTCAGGGTCGGATCTGGACCGGTGCCCAGGCTCAGGAGCGCGGTCTGGTGGATCAGCTTGGAAATCTGAGTGATGCAATCGAGTCAGCGGCTCGCATGGCAGGTCTGGGCAATGACTACGACGTCAGCTATGTCGAGCAGGAAATGGAGCCCTGGCAGGCCTTCCTGACGGGAATGAGCGCCAAGGCGCTGGCGATGGCCGGTGCCGACATGATGCCGGCCAGTGCACGCGTCCTGCCGCCGCAGCTGCGTGACAGCCTGATCGAAGATCTGGCGCTGTTGCATCAGTACGCGGGCGAAGGTCGCCTGGCCGTGATGGCCCACTGCTTGTGTGATGCGCCGCGCTAGGACGCGGCGATCGTCTTGCGCGGCCTAATCGGGCTGCTGGTCGATCGTTCCGGCCGGCAGCCAGCCTTCGAGGCGTGCCAGCGTCTCCAGCTCCGGGATCTCCCGCTGCAGAACGCGCGAGCGCTGTCGCTGAGCTGCGCTGGGCGAAGCGAGCGCTTCGATCTGGCGCAGTTCCGATTCCAGAGTTCCCAGCGTCTGGCCCAAGCGCCAGGCCTCGGCATAGGCCGGCTGCTCGCAGGCCGCCTCCCTCGCCGCACCGCTTCTTCCCAGTTCAAAACCGCTGACGGGTTGACAGTCGGGCCGGCTGGCGCAGCCTGCCAGGGTCAAGGCGATCAACGAACCGGCAATCAACACGCGTGTCATGGCGTTCCTTTTTGAGTGAAATGATCAGCGACTCGCCAGCATATCCGATTGGAGTTTGTCGATGGATCCCGTAACCCAGGGCGTGGTGGGCAGTCTTTGGGCGTTGCCGGCGGCCAAGCGCGAGCAGATTCGACAGGCGGCCTTGGTTGGCTGGATCGGCGGCATGGCACCGGACCTCGACGTCCTGATCCGGTCATCCACCGATACGCTGCTGTTCATCGAGTATCACCGGCACTTCACCCATTCACTGTTCTTCATTCCCCTGGGTGCCTTGCTGGTCTCGCTGGTCCTATGGCCGGTGTTTCGAAAACGGCTGTCCTTCGGGCTCCTGTACCTGTTCGCCTTGCTGGGTTATTCCTCTCACGCCTTGCTGGATGCCGCCACCTCCTACGGAACCTATCTGCTATGGCCACTGAGCGAGACCCGCTTCGCCTGGAACTTCGTCAGTGTGATCGATCCGATTTTTACGGTGCCATTGCTGTTGCTGTGGGTCATTCATGTGTGGCGCGGCCAGCGATGGGCGCTCGGCCTGGCCTGGTTCTGGGGCGTGGTCTATATGGCGCTGGCTGCCGTGCAAAACGTTCGGGCGGAGTCCGCATTGTCCGCCTGGGCAGAACAGCAGGCGCTCACGGTCGAGAGGCTGGTCGCCAAGCCCGCCTTCGCCAATATCATTCTCTGGCGAGGTCTCGTCGATGATGGTG
>JBCDLQ010000139.1:0-6140 GCA_039414335.1 Pseudomonadota bacterium
TTGAGAACCGATTTGGGCACCCCGACGCCGATCGAACGAGAAGTCATGCGCGATCTGGCAGACCGCTTCCTGCCCAGTCAGCGCGTTCAGCTGCTGTTCGGTGAGGCACGGCCCTCGCGCCAGCTCGAGTCCACTCTGGAGCATGAGCTGGCAGCAGTCGTCGGTGCCGCCTCATCACGCCTGTTGTTGGACGCGGCAAGGAAACGGACGCCGGCGCCGCTGGATACTGTCGCCGACCTGGTCGGTCAGGCCGCGGCCCAGGCGCGCTTCTCCCAGGGAGTCTTGTCCGGTGCCTTGGAGAACATGAGTCAGGGCATCTGCGTGGTCGATGCGGAGATGCAGTTGGTGGCGTGGAATTCGGCCTATCTGGACCTGTTCGACTACCCGCCGGACTTGATCCGGGTCGGTCGGCCCGTTGCCGACCTGCTGCGCCACAATGCGGATCAAGGCCTGATGGGCGAGGGTGATCTGGCGGCCAAGATCGACAAGCGCCTCGCCTTCAAGCGTTCGGGCTCCCGGCATGTCATCGAACGTTCCTGGTCGGATGGACGCATCATCGAAATTCGCGGCAATCCAATGCCCGGCGGTGGCTTTGTGGCGACCTTCACCGACGTGACCGCCTTCCGAAAAACCGCCGAAGAACTCAAGGTGATCAACGAAACGCTGGAGCATCGCGTGCTGGAGAGAACGCGCGAGCTCGAGCAGGCCAAGCTCTATGCAGAGCGCGCCAGCGAAGCCAAGACGCGTTTCCTGGCTGCCGTCAGCCACGACCTGGTCCAGCCGCTGAACGCGGCGCAATTACTGACGCATGCATTGGGTAGTCAGCTTGACCAACCGAAGCAGGTCGAACCGCTGCGCCAGATCTCGGGCGCCCTGGCGGCGACGGAAAACCTGCTGGAAGGCCTGCTGGATATCTCTCGCCTGGATGCCGGGGGGTTGGAGCCAAGAATCACCCGTTTTCCATTGGGCGATCTGCTCAATCAACTGGCGGCTGAGTTCCGTCTGATGGCCCAGGAACGCGGGTTGGACCTCAGATGCGTCAAGACCTCGGTCTGGGTCGAGTCCGATCCACAGATGCTTCGCCGTATCCTGCAGAACTTCCTCTCCAATGCCGTGCGCTATACGGAGCAGGGGCGCATTCTGATCGGTTGTCAGCGCCGCGGAGACGAAGTGCTGGTGGGCGTGCTGGATACGGGGCCAGGAATTCCGGCTGAAGAACATGAACTGATCTTCGAAGAGTTCCGGCGCCGGGAGCGCGATGAGCAGGCACCTGGCCTGGGCCTGGGGCTGTCGATTGCCGAACGCATGGCTCGACTGCTGGGCCATCGCTTGACCCTGAACAGTCGCGAAGGCGAGGGCACCGTATTGCGAGTGGCCGTACCGATGGTCCCGCCCGAACCGGAGCAGCCCGACGCTCCCGCCAGCGAAGCCTCAGCCAGCGCCGGTCGCGCGCTGATCATCGACAACGACCCCAGCATGCTGGCCTCCCTGTCCAAGCTCCTGCGCGGCTGGGGCTTTGAGGTTCAGGAGGGCAGCGACGCCAACTCAGCCCTGGCCGCCTGGCAGGACCGAGTGCCCGAACTGATGATTCTCGACTACCACTTGAACGCTGGAAGAACCGGTCTGGATGTGATCGAAGCGTTGCGCGCCGAAGGTCACGTCTGCCCGGTGATCATGATCAGCGCCGACCACGCCTCCGACGTCCGCCAGGCCGCCCGCCAGGCCGGCTGCGAATTCCTGCACAAGCCGATTCGACCGCTGGCGCTGAAGTCCTTGGCCATGCGCTTGATTCGCAGCCATTGAGCGCCGCCTAGAAATTCATCCCCGAAATTTTCAGCGCAAAAGGCGACGGGCTAAATTGGAACTCGATGCGCTGATTCTGCTGCAGGCGGCGCCCGTCTCGTTGGTCGAGCAGCGCCAGATCATGATCCACCTCGACCCGCCAGTTGTTTCCCATTCGACGAGCAGAAATGACCCGCAAGGACAATTGACGAGCCTGGGGCGTATCGAAGAGTCCGCCGTAGTGGGCCTGGAACCAGGCCGGATCGACGCGGCCATTGCGCCTCGGCTGATCAGCCAACAATGCTGTGAGTGCGGCCAGGTCTCCCGACTCGACGGCGGCCTGGTAAGCCGTCAGGAGATCGCCGACACGATGTTGAGCGACAGGACCCAGTGCCAGAGCACCTGATGTGAGCTCTGCTGCCCGCCTGGATGAATTCCTCCGCTCATCGTCTTGCGATGCCAATTCGGCTGGAACGCTTGCAGCTGCCGCTTCCGTCTGCTCGTTCGCCACAACCGGATTGCTTGTCGGGTCTGTGCCGGGGACGGGCTCATCGCGGGTTGGTACTGGCGCCTCAGTGATTGCTGGACTGGCAGATGAGGGAGGCGATGACGCCAACGCCACTTCTCGATCAACGGGCTCGTCAGACGGTAGATCGACAGGCTCCGTGCTGGCTGTCGTGCTGGTCGTTGAGGCCGGAGCCGCAGTCTCCGGTTCATCAGTGGCTTCGGCCGGTGTTTCGGCGATCGGGAGCAGCAGGTCATCGGCCTGGATTGGGGTGCTGGCGTCCTGTCGGGCTGTGGCTGCAGATAGCCTTTCAATCGGCTCTCGGGCTCGGGGTTCTGCTGGCGCAGATTCAGCTGGGGCCGTCGGAGTGTTCGTCACGATCGGTGTTGCATCGGGTTGTCCGTCGAGCAGAACGCTGATCAACGGCAGCAGCAGCAAGACGGCCATGACGGCAATGACCTTGTGCCCCAGCCAGCGATCATTGCCAAAACGCTCGCGCAGGAAGATGGTCAGCTCTGATTCGTTGTGCTTGATCGGTCCCTGGTTTGTCGAGCCTGTCCGAGCACGTCGTGCACTCGAATCCGAGGAGGAATCGCCAGGGCGGGACTCTTCGACACCGTCCGGATTGCGTTTGAAGTCCTGATAAGCGCGAATGATCAACTGCGATCGTTGCGTCATCCAGTCGATCTCGTCCGACAAGCGGTCGGGATGAAAGGCGCTGAGCAGTAGGCGATAGCGACGGCGTCGCTCGTCGCGGTCGAACTGCGAACTGACGCCGGCCTTTGACTGCTGGAAGAGATCGTCGAAGAACAGGCTGCGCTCCAGCAGATTCAGTGCATTGAGAGCGAGTTCCGGCTGATCTTCTGCTTTCCCTAGGGCCTTCTCCAGGGCCTTCCGATGCTCATCTGCCTTCGACCGGGTGACCCAGCCCAGCACTGCCGAGACTTCGGCCTGGTTGAGTTCGCGAAGGTCACCCTCGGTGATGAGCTTGGCCAGCCGGATGATCGAAATCTCATTCATTCGCGAGACCGTGACTGGGCCAGCTCGGGCGTGATGGGCAACGTTTCAATGACCAATTCATCCAGCCAAAGGCGACCACCGATATAGCGATCAAAGGCCTGCGTCGTATCTCGCCCGAGACTCAGCTCCAGCAGTGCGGATTCTACCGGCATCGTGAAAGTCGTGGAGAACTCGGTCCAGGAGAACTGGGCGCTGGGCACATCAATCCGTTCGGCGAAACCGCCGCCGACCGCGCGCAGTCGAATGTAGGGTCGTGCCCGTGTCGTCAGTCCCTGCGCCTGCCATGCACCGCGCAAGGCGTAGCGCTGGCCGGGTTGAAGCGGAATACGAATGCTCGGCACGCGCAGCTGAAGGTTATGACTGCCCTGGAAATCCAGCAGCAGGCTGGCTGGGGGCGCCATGAACTCGTCGAAGTCGCGACTCAGTCGCACGCCCTCGGGTAACCCACGCGTTCGCCAGTTCAGGCCTTGGGAAGGACCGAGCTCCCAGGAGAAGCTGCCGTTCAGAATCTGTCCCGTCTGATAGCGAGGATCTTTGGAGGCCCAGAGTCGGGTGGCAGAGCGAACCTCGCCTGCCTGCAACAGAGAATCCAGATAGGTCAGAAAGAGTGGAGACTCAAGATTCTGGTTCTGTTCCACGCGGCGCCAAACGGCCTCGGCCAGGCCCCGTTCGCGTTGGCGAAAAGCAAAATCCATAGCCGCAGCCCAATGGGCATCGGAGTCGGGCACGATGCGATCGAGCAGCTGATCCGGATTCCGTAACCAGCGTCGAGCGATGAACAAGGCCTGACCAATTTCGCGAGGATTGGACTGAGCCCAGAGCTTCAGGAAGCGTTCGGAGAGCTCGAACTCCCCCGCATGCAGCGCAATCTGAGCGGCCTGCCACTGGATGGCTGGATTGCCAGGCTGTACGGCGACCCCAGCATTCAGATCCGCTGTCAGACGTGCTCGGTTTTCAGTGGCATGTCCTGCGCCAATTCGGGCCTGGCCAAGCCAGTGCAGAGCTTCAAGTGGGTAGTGTGTCGCGGCCTCTGCCAATACATCTTTTGCATGGTCGGGGTCGCTGGCCCAGTTCCGCGCCGCCTGACGTGCAGCAGGGTGGAGACTCCAGGTGTCGAACGCGCTGGGCCCGACGGGGCTGACGATGGGCCGCTCTTCAGCAACGTCGTTGAAACGACGCAGTTCGAAATAGTCGGATGCGACGACGGCCAGGCCGACGATCAGTGCAATGAGGATGAGCAGTTTCGATCGCACGGTCGTGGCCGAATCGTGCGATCAGGCCGTTTGTTCCAGCTTGTTCCCCGCTGGTCCGGCGACTTCCTTGTCCTGATCGTCGTGGCTGTAGTTGTAGTAGTACGACGAGTAGTAAGCGTAGTCGGGCGATTCCATGTCGATGCGGTTCATCACCACACCGAGCAAAGGTGCCTGTACCTGAACCAGACGGCGCGTGCTGGTCTTGATGCTGTCCTTACTGGTCTTGCCGGCGCTGGTGACCAGAATCACGCCATCCACGCAGCGCGACAGCACCAGGGCGTCAGCCAGGCCGAGAATTGGCGCCGAATCGATGATGACGTGATCAAAGGCTCGCGCGGCCATGTTGATGATCTTGCGCATGCGGTCTGAGGACAGCAGCTCGGCCGGGTTCGGTGCCTGGTTGCCGCTGGGCATCACGAACAGGCCTTCGGTCGTGGTCGGCACGATCGATGAGGTCGCCACTTCTTCGCTGCTGACATCAGCGATACGGTTGGTGACGCCTGGCGCCTGCTGAATGGCGAAGTCACGATGCAGGCGCGGCTTGCGCAGATCGGCATCCATGATCAGAACCCGCGCCCCGTTCTGTGCCATCACCGTGGCCAGGTTGATGGCATTGGTGGTCTTGCCATCACCGGGTCCCGGACTGGTGAACAGGATGGTCTTCGGCATACCTTGGGGCGTGGAGAACATCAGGCTGGTGCGCAGGGAACGGAAGGCTTCTGATACAGCCGATTTCGGATGCAGCTCACTGTAGTGACTGACCGCTCGATCCGTTGCCTTGCTGATTCCGGGATTCTTCTGCTTCTGTTCGCGCAGTTTCACCATCGGAATCAGGCCGAGAACAGGGCGGCCGACCAGCTTTTCGACGTCTTCGGTTCGTCGGATGCTCGAATCAAGGAACTCAAGTAGCAATGCCAGCCCGATTCCAACCGCCAAACCCATGACCAGTGCGATTGACAAATTCCTTGATATGTCGGGTAAGACCGCACTGCCTGGTCGCAATGCAGAATCGATCAACGCGATATTGTTCTCCTGTGCACCCGCAGCGACACCGATTTCCTTCAGGCGCTGAAGCATGCCGTCATAAAGCTCGCGGTTTGTTTCGAACTCGCGGCGCAAAATGTTGTACTGAACGCCCTGCTGGTTCAGAGCAAGGATTCCTTCTTCATTCTCCGAAATAGCACCTTCAAGTGCGGCCACTTCTGCCTGAAGGTTGTCGTATTCGAAGAGGATGCCGTTGATGATGTCGGTTTTGCGATTGCGAATCTGGGAATCGATTTCCGCGATCTGGCTTCGAACTTCGATGAGGGCCGGGTAGTCATCCATGAAGCGCTGGGAGAGGCTCACGGCTTGTGTTTCAAGATCTGCTCTGCGTGATTCAAGGTTTGCGGTCGGTGCATCGTTGACGACGGGTCGGATCGTTTCACCGCGGCCCTGTTCGATCAATTGCTTGAATGCCTCCAATTGCACAAGGTTGCCTCGTGCCGAATTCAGGCGCTCATTCAGACTACGAACCGAGGTCTGGGATGTTTCGATCCGCTCTTCGAGATCAGCGACACCGTTGCTCTGGGCAAAATCAA
>JBCDLQ010000140.1:0-6138 GCA_039414335.1 Pseudomonadota bacterium
CCAATCTGCGCATCATCAAGGCTACGGCCAAAAAGCTGAGCATGTCGATGGAACAGGTCATCGTGACAGTGAACAAGCACGGCAATACGTCGGCAGCGTCCGTGCCCCTGGCGCTGGACAAGGCCATCCGCAGTGGTCGCGTCAAACGCGGTGAAAAGCTGCTGCTGGAAGCCTTCGGCGGCGGATTTACCTGGGGCGCGGCCCTGGTGGTCTACTGACCGGTCTTTCAGGCGATTGAACGATTCGCCGTTCGTTTCAATGAATCAACATCACCCAAGGCCCAGATTGTCATGAGTCAGCTTGCGTTTGTTTTTCCCGGACAGGGGTCCCAGTCAGTCGGCATGCTCCAGGCGATGAGTGAGCAATACGGTCAGGTCAGGAGCACCTTCGAAGAGGCTGGCGAGGCGCTGGCGATGGATCTCTGGACCCTGGTGTCGAACGGGCCGGAAGCCAGCCTGAACCAGACCGCGATCACGCAGCCCGCCATGCTTGCCGCCGATATTGCGGTCTGGCGCGTCTGGCAGTCGCTCGATGGCCTTCGTCCCACGATCCTTGCTGGCCACAGTCTCGGTGAGTACGCGGCACTGGTGGCTGCTGGGTCATTGGAGTTTCCCGATGCCATTCGCATCGTGGCGCGTCGTGGCGAGTTGATGCAGGACGCTGTAGCTGACGGTCAGGGCGCGATGGCCGCCATTCTGGGTCTTGATGACGAAGTCGTCGAGGCACTGTGTCGCGAGGCGGCCGAAGGGCAGGTGGTCTCGGCAGCCAACTACAACTCGCCCGGTCAGCTGGTGATTGCCGGTGAATCCGATGCGGTCGAGCGCGCCATGCACCTAGCCAAGGAGGCCGGGGCGCGACGCGCGGTCGTCTTGCCGGTCAGTGTCCCATCGCATTGTGCGTTGATGCAGCCTGCGGCAGAGGCCATGCAGGTCACGCTGGCTGAAACCGCAATCAAGGAGCCCGTGATCCCCGTCTTGCACAACGTGGCTGTGCAATCGCACAGTGATGCTGAGGGTATTCGTCAGGCCTTGATTGAGCAGCTGCACGCGCCCGTGCGCTGGACGGCGACGATCAAGGCCATGGTGGCCCAGGGTGCCAGTCGCATTGCCGAGTGTGGGCCGGGTCGCGTGTTGTCCGGTCTGGGGCGTCGAATTGATCGCAACGTCGAGTGGCTCCCGCTGGATGAACCCGAGCGTCTGCTCAAGGCGATGTCGACGGACTGAAGTCGAACTCAACTCGAGCGTTGAGGTCAATCATCAGGCCTGATGCGCTCCAGTCACCAATCAGGAATCAACGAGGCAAACGCATGGAAATCAGTCAACGCATCGATGGACAGGTTGTTCTGGTCACAGGGGCCAGTCGCGGCATCGGTCAGGCAACCGCCGCGCACCTGAAGTCCTTGGGTGGCGATGTTTTCGGCAGCGCCACTTCCGAAGGCGGGGCTGAGGCGATCAGCGCAAGCCTGGGCGCTGAGCGTGGCCTGGTGCTCGACGTGACCGATCCCGGCGCGATTGCCGAGGTGATCAAGACGATTCAGGAACGGGCCGGCGCGGTCACGATCCTGGTTAACAACGCGGCGATCACTCGCGATCAACTGTTGATGCGCCTGAAAGACGAGGACTGGGATGCGGTCATAGCGGCCAATCTCACGGGTGCCATGCGAACAACGCGAGCCTGCCTGCGCGGCATGCTCAAGGCCCGCGGTGGGCGGATCATCAATGTCTCGTCGGTTGTTGGCTATGCCGGTAATCCGGGGCAGGGCAACTACTGTGCGGCCAAGGCGGGCCTTGCTGGATTCTCCCGCGCGATCGCCCATGAAGTGGGTTCGCGCGGAATCACCTGTAATGTGGTCGCGCCCGGGTTCATCGATACGGACATGACACGAGCGCTCGACGAACAGCAGCGAGAGCGACTAACAGGTACAATTCCGCTCGGTCGATTGGGCCAGCCGGAAGACGTAGCAGCCAGCATCGGATTCCTGGCCAGCCCGGCCAGCGCTTACATCAGCGGTCAGACGCTTCACGTCAACGGCGGCATGTACATGACGTAGCGCTGTAGATAAATAATATAAATAACTGAATTATAAAATAATAACGGGGTTTTTTCGGCGAATTCAGTGGCCGAGCCACGGCATGAGCCGGAAGTTTTCAACTGGTCAATCACCGCGTTGTTGCCTACAATGGCGCGGCTTTGACACCACCTTATCTGAGGACAAGCAACATGAGCAGTATTGAAGATCGCGTCAAGAAAATCGTTATCGAACAACTCGGCGTCAAGGAAGAGGAAGTCACGCCGAGCGCTTCCTTTGTCGATGACCTGGGAGCCGACTCTCTGGACACCGTCGAATTGGTAATGGCGCTGGAAGAAGAATTCGAGTGCGAGATTCCCGACGAAGAAGCCGAGAAGATCACCAGCGTTCAGCAGGCGATCGACTACATCAAGGCCAACGTCGACAAGTAAGACGCCATCTTGAACCCCATAGCCACTCAGCACAGCCAGCGTTTGTCTTCAATCGGAGGTCAACATGCGAGGTGATCGACGTATTGTCGTGACCGGACTGGGCACGATCAGTCCCATCGGCAACGACATCGATAGCGCCTGGAACGCCATCAAGGCGGGCCAGAGTGGCATCGGGGAGCTGACTGCGTTCGACTCCGAACGCTTCAGCGCCAAGATCGCAGGCGAGATCAAAGACTTCGAGGTCAGTGACTATCTGGCCCCGAAGGACGCTCGCAAGATGGATCCTTTCATCCACTACGGCATGGCAGCGGCCATTCAGGCCATCAGCGATGCCGGGTTGGAAGAGCATCCGGACAATGCGGATCGGATCGGCGTGGCCATCGGTTCCGGTATTGGCGGCATTCGGTCCATCGAGCAGACCTACAAGACCTATGTGGACAGTGGACCGCGACGAATCTCTCCCTTCTTCGTCCCGGGCTGCATCATCAACATGGTCGCCGGCAATATTTCGATCCGCTACGGATTCAAGGGCCCGAACATTTCCATCGTAACGGCTTGCACCACGGCGACGCACAACATCGGCGAGGCCGCGCGCATGATTGCCTATGGCGATGCGGACGTGATGGTGGCCGGTGGCGCTGAATACGGCACGACGCCGACGGCCTACGGTGGTTTCACCGCCGCTCGCGCGCTGTCGACCCGAAATGATGACCCACAAGCGGCCTCACGACCCTGGGATCAGGGCCGCGATGGTTTCGTTCTCAGCAACGGCGCCGGCGTCATCGTGCTGGAAGACTACGAGCACGCCAGTCAGCGCGGTGCGCCGATCTACGCCGAGATCGTCGGTTACGGCCGCAGTGCCGATGCCTTCCATATGACCTCACCGCCCGAAGGCGGCGAAGGGGCGGCTCGCTGCATGAAAGCCGCGATTCACGATGCGGGCATCTCGCCGTCTGATGTGGATTACGTCAACGCTCATGGTACGTCGACCGTGGTCGGTGACCGGGCTGAGATCGAAGCCATCCAGGGGCTGTTTGGCGATCACGCCAGTAATCTGATGATCAGTTCGACCAAATCGATGACCGGTCACCTGCTGGGTGCCGCTGGCGGGGTCGAAGCGATCTACTCGATCCTGGCACTGCACGACGGCGTGATTCCCCCGACGATCAACCTGGACGAACCCGATCCGGTGGCTGCGGGCATGGATCTGGTGCCCAACACAGCACGGGACAAAACCATTGACTATGCGCTGTCGAACTCCTTCGGATTCGGCGGTACCAATGGTTCGCTGCTGATGCGGCGCCTGAGCTGAGCTCAGCCCGCCCTCAACAGTCCATGCCGACGGCGGGACACCCTCTGACACGCAACGTCGATCAGACGATCGATCTTCTGGCTGTTCACCGCGCACAGCCCGATCAGTGGCCTTTCCTGTTATCCAGCACCGCGCCCGGTGGCCAGTTGGGACGCTACAGCCTGCTGCTGTTCCAGCACGGCGAGGTCGTTCAGATCAAAACCCCGGGTCCGGAAGAGACGATCCAACCTGACCGAGAGTTCCTGCGCGCCCTCGATGAGCTCCCCCTGGAATCCCTGGGCAGTGGCGCATCGCCGTGGCCTTTCGTTGGCGGCTGGTTTGTCTACCTCTCCTATGAACTCGTTGCCTCCATCGAGCCCCGGCTTGAGTTGCCCAGTGCGCCCGATCAGCTTCCGATCGCCTATCTGGCTCGCTGTCCGGCGGCGCTGATTCTCGACCATGAGTCGGGTGAGATCACCCTGTTGGGGGAGGCCGAGGACGATCTCGATCGTGCCCAAGACAGTCTGGAAGCTCTGGATCTGTCCTCCGCGACCGCGCCGGCCATACCGCCAATCTCACTCACGCCTGACCCAGGCGATGATTTCAAAGCGGGCGTTGACCGAATTCGCGAGTGGATTCGCGCAGGTGATGTCTTCCAGGTCAATCTGTCCCGTGCCTGGCGAGGACGAGCCACCGAGTCGATTGATCCCAGTGCCGTTTATGCGGCCCTGGCCAGTGCCAATCCATCACCCTTTGCTGGCCTGGCCCGCCTACCGGGCGGCAGCGTTGTGAGCTCTTCGCCGGAACGCCTGGTCGAGGTACGCGATGGCATCGCCCAGACGCGGCCGATTGCCGGCACCCGTCCTCGCGGGGAGGATGACCATTCCGATGCATCACTGTCGGCTGAACTGGTAGCTGATCCGAAAGAGCGCGCCGAACACATCATGCTGATCGACCTGGAACGTAACGATTTGGGGCGCGTTTGCGAAACCGGCACGGTCGAGGTCGATGAGCTCATGGTGATCGAGAGCTATGCCCATGTGCATCACATCGTTTCGAACGTCAAAGGCCGCCTGCGACCGGAGGTCAGCGCGGCTGAAGTCATCCGAGCGGTGTTCCCTGGAGGCACGATCACCGGCTGCCCCAAGGTTCGCTGCATGGAGATCATCGCTGAGCTCGAAGGCTGCGGCCGCAGCTTCTATACCGGCTCCATGGGCTACATCGGCCGTGATGGACATCTGGATCTCAATATCCTGATTCGGAGTTTGCACGTCCAGGGTTCGGAGATTGATTTCAGAACCGGCGCAGGGATTGTGGCCGATTCCGATCGGGACGCGGAACTGGCGGAAACAGAAGCCAAGGCACGCGGACTGATTCGGGCACTGATGCCCACATGAGCATGCTGATCAACGGCAAGGCAACTGACGCGATTCAGGCCAGTGACCGTGGACTGCTTTATGGCGATGGCCTTTTTGAAACCTTGGGTTTTCTGGGCGATCACTGCCCCTTGTGGTCGCTGCATCTCGCGCGCTTGGAACGAGGCTGTCGGATGCTGGGGATTACCATGCCCACTGCGAGCCTGCTTCTGGAGGAATGTCTTCAGCTGGTCGACGGTCAGGAACCTTCGGTCATACGCCTCACGGTAACCCGGGGCATCGGCGGGCGCGGCTACTGGCCCGATCCTGGCGCGACACCGACACGCATCCTTACTCGCAAAGACTGGCCCCTTGATCAGCGTCGGCAACAGGAAGAGGGTCTGACGGCGATCGTGAGCAGCCTCAGGCTCAGTCACCAGCCGGCCCTGTCGGGGCTCAAGCACTGCAATCGCCTGGAGCAGATTCTGGCGGCCCAGGAATGTCAGCAGCTGGACGCAGAAGAAGCCCTGCTGCTGGATCACAACGGTCAGCTGGCCGAAGCCATTTCCTCCAACGTGCTGGCTCGCATCGATGGGGCCTGGCTGACGCCGAATAGTCCCTCGGCCGTGGCGGGCGTCGGGCTCGAATGGTTGCTGGACCGAGAGGAAATCAGCATCAACCACGCTGCGATTTCCGGACGTCTGCTGCCCCGTGCCGATTCGATCCTGGTGATAAACTCGATCAGCGGTCCGCGGCCCCTCCGGCGACTGGATGATCGCAACCTGATCATCGACGGGGACTGTCGACAGATGCAGCTACTCTGGAACCAACACCTGATTCCACCATGCGACGACTGATCACCGTATTTCTGCTGCTGCTGATGGTGGCCGGCGCTGCTGGGGCCTGGCAGTGGCAGCAGTGGCGCCAATTCCTGGATGCGCCGGTTAATCCGGATACGGAGCTGGCCCTGTGGGTGGCGCCAGGCTCGACGTTTATCAGTCTGATCAACAAGCTCGAAGCGCTGGGTTTGGC
>JBCDLQ010000141.1:0-6131 GCA_039414335.1 Pseudomonadota bacterium
ATCAGCGACCAGCCACAGGCCCGCCCGATCATCGAAATGAATGGCGTCTTGATTATTCTCGCGGACCCGACCGGTGTCACTCGCCCCTACCGACCGCCGCGATTTGATTGCTGATGAAGGCGGACTCATGCCTTATATATAGCGTAAAATTTGGCCAATCCGTGTCACTCCCAAGCCGGTCTTTTGACCCGCCGGCCCCTTGTTGGTCCTACCGTACCCGATGAATCAACCACAATCCAGCCATTGGCGCATCCTCAAATTCGGCGGCAGCTCGGTCACACGAGCCGACCAATGGGCACGCATCGCTCGATGTGTGACCGAAACACTGGACGCGGGCCGCTCACCGCTGGTCGTGGTTTCGGCCCTTCGCGGCATGACCGATCTGCTCGAACGACGGGCCAGCGAGGCAAATCGAGGCCAGGACGACGACCTGCTGAAAGACATTCGCCGTCGGCATGTCGAGCTGCTAGTAGCACTCGATCTGCCCTCGGACACGCTGGACGAAGATCTCGACGCGCTGGCGACTCATCTGGCCGAAGATGCCGTCGATCAACCGGCCTGGCGAGCCCGCCTGCTGGCCAGCGGCGAGCTGCTCAGCAGCCGGCTGGGCGCCCGTTGGCTGGCTTCCCGGTCACTGCCCACCGAGTGGCTGGATCCGCGCGAATTCCTGATCAGCCGCGACCATCCGCATCGCGATGATGAGGGCAACTATTTGGCCGCCGACTGCCCGATCGAAGGCGGAGATGAACTGGCCGCCAGCCTCGCCAGTCGCGCTCCAGTCCAGATCATGCCCGGTTTCATCGCCGCCAACGCACGCGGCGAAACCGTGGTGCTGGGCCGCGGCGGGTCCGACACCTCCGCCACGCTGATCGCGGCCCTGCTTTCGGCCGAACGCGTTGAAATCCATTCTGATGTGCCCGGCCTGTTCAGCGCCGATCCGCGGCGCATCCCGGCAGCACGTCTGCTCAAGCAGGTCAGCTATCGCGAAGCGCAGGAACTGGCCGCCATGGGCGCCAAGGCACTGCATCCGCGCTCCCTCGTGCCCGTACACGAGCGACGCATTCCCCTTTGGCTGCGCCAGACCGACCGTCCGGACATCGAAGGCACCCAGATCACGGCTGATACACGCGACCACGGGGCGCAGGTCAAGGCCATCGTCCAGCGCAAGGGCATCACGCTGATTTCCCTTGAAGGCATCGGCATGTGGCAGCAGGTCGGTTTCCTCGCCGACGTGTTTGCCGAATTCAAGTCGGCGGGACTGTCCGTTGATCAGGTCTCGACCTCCGAATCCAACGTCACCCTGACGCTGGATCCCGGTGCCAACATCACCCGGCCGGAGACGCTCGATCATCTGGTCGCGCGCCTGCGCCTGCACTGCCGGGTCGAAGTACTGTCCGACTGCGCAACCGTTAGCCTCGTCGGCCTGGGTATCCGAACGATCCTCCATCGACTGGGACCCGCACTGGAGGTCTTCGAGCAGCGGCGCATCTTCCAGGTCAGCCAGGCGGCCAACGATCTAAACCTGACCTTCGTCGTCGAAGCACGGCACGCAGACCGACTGGTGCAGCAGCTGCATCAGCAGGTCATTCCCGGCGGGACCGGCGGCGATTCGGTTTTCGGCCCGACCTGGGAGCAACTGTTCCGTGAGCAGGCTGACCGGCCCGTGCACCATCCCTGGTGGCGCGATCGCGCCGACGAACTGCTGGGCTTGATGGCCGAGCGCGACAGTGCCTACGTCTACGCCCCCGAGCGCGTGCGCGAAGCCGCGCGCCGACTCAAGGCGCTGAAGTCCGTCGATCGCGTGCTGTTCTCGATGAAAGCCAATCCCCATCCGGCCCTGCTCCAGGCGGTGATTGACGAAGGGCTGGGCATCGAATGCGTGTCGCTGAACGAAGCCCGGCATGCGCTGGAGAAAACCCGCGGCCTGAGCACGGAGAAGATGCTGCTCACGCCGAACTTCGCCAGTCGCGCCGAATTGCGCGAGGCGCTGGATGCTGGCCTGCAGCTGACCATCGACAACGCCTACATCCTCGAGCAGTGGGGCAGCGACTTCACGGGACGATCGATCTTCCTCCGCCTGGATCCGGGCAGCGGCCTGGGCCACCACAAGATGGTTCGAACGGCGGGCAGTAACGCCAAGTTCGGCGTCCCCCTGCACGATCTGGAACGGCTGGCCACGCTTTGCGACGCCCATGACATTCGCATCACCGGCCTCCACGCCCACACGGGCTCGGGCATCCTGCATCCGGACAACTGGCATCGCACGCTGGAAACGCTGGGCGAGGCGGCCCGCGAGTTGCCCGACGTCAGCGTGATCAACCTGGGCGGCGGCCTGGGCGTTCCCGATCGGGGTGACGACCTGCCGCTGGATCTGATTGCTCTCGACGCCGGCCTGATGCAGCTGCGACACGAACTCGTGCGGCCCATTGAGATCTGGCTGGAGCCTGGCCGCTACCTGGTCTCCGAAGCCGGCGTCCTGCTGGCGCGGGTCAACCAGACCAAGGGCAAGGGCGAGGTTCGCTACGTCGGTATCGCCACCGGCATGAATTCGCTGATTCGCCCGGCGCTCTATGGCGCCTGGCATGAAATCGTCAATCTCAGCCGTCTGGATGCGCCGGGCGAGCATGTCTACAACGTGGTCGGCCCAATCTGCGAGACCGGCGACATCCTGGGACTGGACCGACTGCTGCCCGAGTCGCATGAGGGCGACGTTCTACTGATCGCAAACACCGGCGCCTACGGCGCGGCCATGGCATCTCGCTACAACCTCAGGGCGCCCGCCAAAGAATTGATCCTATCAGGCTAATTTGAGAGCTTTATCACTCTTCAATGCGGTCTATACTCGTCGCTGATGGGTCATGCATTTGCCCTAAGGACATCGTCGAGGGTCACTACGGTGCGGTGTCCAGATCAATGATGGATGGACACTTTCGCGGAGTCGGTTCTGGACGATGGCGCGGGTGATCGCGGCGTCGCTCCTAGCTTGGAGATCCAGTAGATGTCAGGACTTGTTAAAGCGCCAGTTCGCTTTTGATGGACATGTTTGCATCGTTCTCTTTGATGAATCAGGAATGGCGCGCTAGCGCCAAACTCATCGTTCTGTTGCTATGCCTGATCGGTTTGCCTCTCGGATACGCTCAGCCTGAATTCCCGAGCTCATTCTGCTCTGAGCCCAATCGATCAGCCGCCTTGCTCGTCAGAATTCAGCCGAATTACCCACTCCAGGCAAACTTGCTTTGCCAAGAAGGAGAAGTCGAACTTCAGTTCGTCATCGAGACGGATGGAAGGGTAAAAGACCTGGAGATCATCCGATCTTTCCCCGAAGGCGTTTTCGACGAGAACACCCTCCGTGCAGTATCGCGCTGGCGCTTCAGGCCACAATGCGAAGGGGGCCGCGCCATCGATCAACTCGCCTCGCAAACCGTAGAGTTCAATCTTGACGCACTGATGGGCGGCCAGTGTTCAGAAGTCACAAACCCGCACGCCAAATCGCTGCTCACTGACATAGCCGGCTACTATCGAACCCTTTCGAGTCAGATTCGAAGCACCCCTGAAGAACCAACGAATTGGTCAACCCCCAAGCTGCGGCATCAAGGCGATCTTGGTTTAGTCGAGCAGTTTCACTATGACTACATCAAAGCTCAGATGGCCGGTCAACAGAGTTTTCACCGTCTATGGCAATTGATAGATTCAATCCTTGATGCTGAAAGAATTGAAAGCGATATCGACCTTGCTCAAACATTGAGCATGCAACGGAACTTGAGATCGCAATTCGACTTGGTTCTTCGCCAAGCCATAGAATCAGGGGCGGAGCAACGCATCCGAATAAAGCAGTTGCGCCAAGACGTCGCACTAGATGATGTGCTTTGGCAAGCGTTGATCGGTCGATTCATTCTTCAGCCAGATCAAAGCCGGAGGATTCTGACTAATGCGCAAAGTGTGCTCAATCAACTCGACGAAGACCTCGCTTCGGTGATCGATCATTTAGATCGTACTCGAACAGAGTGGCAGGCTGATCCAGAAGCGCCCCATTGGGCGCGTTTTCGAATCGGCGAGCATCACACAGAATATCGCTGGTTAATGGATCAGATTCGGTCAAGCCGCGCCTCACTGACTCAGGCGCAGTCCAACACACTAAATCCATGGATTCACGCCGCAGACTGAGTTAGCAATGAACGTCCGCCCGACTCAATTGCGGATAATCAGATAGGGTCGATCAATACCTGCCAAGCCAGACTGCGTGCCCGATGTTTTCACAAGCCTATGGGATTCAGAAGCAATGAACCCGGCAGCCTGGTAATCCTGAACTAGCTTTTGAAGTGCAAGCGAACCTCCAACCTGCTCTCTGATCCAGGTCAAAGCCAAAGGCGTGACGGTCTCGATCTGCTGTCGGAGATCTGGCGGCAATTCCTTTTGGTGAATGACGATCATGGCGCTCGCAAGCCCGCCCGCTTCAGACAGAGCTGCGGTGATCTGATGCTCAAAATTGGCGTTGTCATCAAGAAGCAGCAGCCAGGGTCCAGCGTCAATTGCTCCCGAGGGCGATCCAATCAGTAACGTTCCTGACAAGTGTTTGACAAGGCATTGAGCGAACCAGCCCAGTCGATCCGGTCGTCGATTGGCGTAGCCACCGCGTCCGACCACCACCCAATCTTCGGCCTTGACCTGTTCACGCAGCACCGAAAGGGGTTCACCCCTGTAGGATTCGAGCTGCAGAACCTGACCCGGCGTGAGACCCAACAGATGATCCAGGCAATGCTGAGCTCGGCGTAGACGAACAGCCTGGGCGTAGCGATGGCTGGCCTCATCATGCGTTCGCACGACACCCGACACGGCGCCCACTTCACGGGCGACCGAAAGGCCAGAGCAGCGAACGAGCGCCAGATCTTCAACGTAAAGCGCGCGCAGTTCCCGACCGCTGTCTTGAGCAAAGGGCAGCACCTGCAGCAGGGCGGCCTGACTGCCCGGCGAGCCGTCGAACAAGAGCCAGATCCGGCCCGGTGAGGCAAGGGGCTGCTGCTCAATCATCGCTTTCATTCGGCACTGTGGTGCCATTGCTGGCCGCTGGTCCGTTCTTTTTCTTGCCTGGCTTGGCAATCTCCGTGAAGCGCGCCAGGCGGGCTGCGACCAAGCCATTGAAACTACCGTTCGGATAGTGTCCCGCCTCATCCTGATCGCCGAGATCCAACGGCACCATCAGGCGCAGCGCCTCATCGATCGTGCGAATCGGGTAGATCGAAAACTCGTTGCATTCGACAGCCTCCAGCACCTCGCGATCCAGCATCAGATGCTCGACATTGCTGGCGGGCAGCAGGACGCCAGCCTCCGGACCCAGCGTTTCCGCATTACGGCAGACGCGGAAGAAACCCTCGATCTTTTCATTAACCCCGCCCACGGCCTGAACCCGCCCGTGCTGATTGATCGAACCGGTCACGGCCAGTGACTGCTTGAGGCCAACCTGAGCCAGCGACGACAGCAAGGCGCAGATTTCGGCCACGGAGGCGGAGTCGCCGTCCACGCCACCATAGGACTGTTCAAAGGCCAGACTGGCCGAGAGGGACAATTCACTGTCCGAGGCGTAGCGCTGGGCGACGTAGCGGGTCAAGATCATCACGGCCTTCGTATGGATCGACCCGCCCAGCTTCGCCTCCCGCTCGATATCGATCACCTGGCCGCGTCCGGGCCGAGCCGTGGCCGTGATCCTGCTAGGTGCACCGAATGCCATCCGCCCTGATCGATAGACCGCCAGGCCGTTAACCTGCCCGATCGCCTCGCCCTCGGTCTGCATCAGCACCGTGCCGCGCGCGATGCGCTCCAGCACCTGCTCACCCTGGCGACCCACGCGATCCCGGCGAGCGGCGATGGCCTGCTCGATATGGTCCAGCTCGACCAGCTCTGCCTGCGCATCGCCGGCATAGTGATCCGCCTCGAGCAAAACGTCGACGATGACCTGATCGCGCGCGGTGAGCTTGCGCTGATCTCCGGCCAGGCGGCTGCCATGCTCAATAATGCGCCCGACCGCAGCCGCGGTCAGGGCCCTGGTCTCGGCTCGGCGGGCCAGCGTCGCCACAAGACGCGCCAGCAAGGTGTGTTCGTCGTCACGGCGTTCCAGCAGATCGGCAAAATCGGCC
>JBCDLQ010000142.1:0-6125 GCA_039414335.1 Pseudomonadota bacterium
ATAGTGGGCAGTGGTTCAACGTTCGTGAGGCCTGTGGCCAGCAATCGTCCCCTCAGCGGCCTGGATGCCGCTTTTCTCTATCTTGAAGGTCTCGGCACGCCGATGCATGTCGGCAGTTTGATGCTCATCAGCCCGCAGGACGGGACCGGCAAGGATTTTCATCTTCGCCTGCGCGAGCATGTCGCTGATCGACTGGCTGCCGCAGCGCCCCTACGACGCGTGCTGGAAGACGCGCCGCTGGGCCTGAGCCACCCGATCTGGCGCGAGCATACGGAGCTGGATATGGATTGGCATATCCAGCGCCAGAAAGTCCGCGCACCGGGTTCGATGGCCGCGCTCCGAAAGCTGGCCGCACGATTACACGCCGAACCGATGGATCGCGACAAGCCCCTGTGGCAACTGGTGGTCATCGACGGTCTGAAGGACGGGCGAATTGCCTTGTACAGCCGCATCCACCACGCTTTGCTGGACGGTCAAGGCGGCGTCGCACTCGCTCGCGCTCTCCTGGACATCGAGCCCGATCCCAAAACGCCCGGCCATCGGGTGGAGCCGCACGCGCCCAGCCGACCGACGGGCACGATCAAACTGGCCGCCAAAGCCGCCGGCTCGACGATCAGCAGCTGGGGCCGTTGGATGCGGGGCATTCCGGAAACGGTCAAGCTGGCCGCATCCAGCGCAAGCTCGCCGGTTAAGACCCTGAGCAGCTTACGCGAGAGCGTGATGTTGGCACCTCGCACACCATTTAATGTCCAGATCAGCGACGAACGAGCTCTGGGCCTGGCTCGCTTGTCACTGGCCAGGCTCAAGAGCGTGGCCAAGGCCCATGAGGTCAGTCTCAATGATGTGATCATGGCCGTCTGCACCACGGCGCTGCGCCGCTCGCTCAAACGCAAGGGCGCGTTGCCAGACAAGGCGCTGATTGCCGGTATGCCCGTGTCACTCCGGGCCGAAGGCGACGGAGAAAGCAACAACCAGGTCTCCATGGTTCAGTGTGAACTGCCGACGGAAGAACCGGACCCGATCGAGCGCCTGCGGCGCATCCATGCCTCCACGGGCAGAATCAAACACCGCGTCCAGGCCTTTAGCGAATTGATTCCGACCGACTTTCCAGGTCTGGCCGCGCCCTTCTGGGCCACGGGGCTGAGCCGCCTGTGGAAGCAGGGTCGCTTGTCAGAGCGTCTGCCGCCGCTGGCCAATCTGGTGATTTCGAACGTGCCAGGCCCACCGGTTCCGCTCTTTCTTGCCGGTGCCAGGGTCGATGAGTACTATCCCCTGTCCATCGTCACCCACGGATTGGGCCTGAACATCACGGTTCAGAGTTATGCTGGGACGATGGAGTTCGGCATTTTGAGCTGTCCTGAAGCCTTGGCCGGTCCGGATCGGTTGGCCAAGCACCTGGAAATCGCGCTCGATGAACTGGAGGAATCAGGCGCATGAACTGGATCGATCACCTGCCCATGAGAGCCCCTTCACCCGTATTGATGGCGCTAGAGGGCCGCGCCTTCTTCGAGTGGAGTTCCCTGGCCGTCAGCTGGCCGATCCTCAAGCGTGCGCCAAAGGGAGACGGTCATCCCGTTCTTGTCCTGCCTGGCCTGATCGCCAATGACGCGAGCACCTGGGCCTTGCGCCGCTATCTGGAAACGCTAGGTTACCCGGCCTATCCCTGGAATGAAGGCTTCAACTTCGGCCCAACAGACGGCACGGTCGAACGCCTGCAACGTCGCGTCGACACCCTCTTTCGCCGTCACGGAAGACCGATCAGCCTGATCGGCTGGTCACTGGGCGGCGCCATGGCACGCGCCCTCGCTGTCCGCATGCCCGAGCACGTGCGCAGCGTGATCACCCTCGGCTCGCCCCTGCAGGGTCATCACAAGGCCACGAACGCCTGGCGCATCTTCGAGCTGGTCAGCGGCTGGAAGGCGGATGATCCTCTTCTGGCTGACTGGCTGGCCGACAATCCACTGGCGCCGAGCACCTCATTTCTGAGCAAGACTGATGGCGTAGTTCACTGGCGCATGAGCCTGACGCCAGAGCATGAGCTGTCCGAAAACATCGAGGTCAGCGCGACCCATATGGGCATGGGCGCAAACCCGGTAGTGCTGTGGGCCATCGCCGATCGCCTGGCGCAGGAAGAAGGCCAGTGGCAGCCCCTGGCGAGGGACAATCCCCTGCGCTCCCTGCTCTATCGCGACCCGAAGAAGGCGCGCCTGGTGGACCTGCTCAGCACGCGAAACTGACCGAGTGCAATGACTCATTGTCCCGTCTGGCAACAGTCGGATCAGCAGGGCCTGCCGAATCATTGATCGTTGGGATTTCATCAGCTCTAATGGCGCCTCGATCACCTGTCGAATTCGATAAACCGCAGTTGAATTCGTGATTTGCGACCGATTCCTGCAATAATTCCACTGTAGTTCGCCCAGACTTCATCAGCGGATTACCCGTCTGATCGAATTCGAGCACCAGGGAGAGGCGCCATGCAGACCGAGACACCGACGCCAAACGGCAAGCGGCCGGAACAGGAAGACGGCCTGGCGCAGGAACGCGTGCAATCGGTGATCGATGCCGTCGAGGCGGAAAACGTCGATGAACTGAATCAACTGCTCGAACCGCTGCACGCGGCTGACGTGGCTGACCTGATCGAGCAGATCAGCCAGCCGGAGCGACGCGCGCTCGTCAGGCTCTGGGGCAAGGAAATCGACGGTGAGACGCTCTCCGAACTCGATGAGGGTATTCGCGAGCCACTGATCGAAGCGCTGCCGGTGGAGGTCCTCGCCGAGGCCGTCCGCGAGCTGGAATCAGATGATGTGGTCGACCTGGTCGAGGACCTGGAGGCCGAACAGCAAGCCCGCATCCTCGACACGCTCGAAGACGAAGACCGCTACACGGTCGAAAGCGCCCTGTCCTACCCGGAATACTCGGCGGGACGACTGATGCAACGGGAGTTGATTGCCGTGCCAGCCGACTGGAGCGTCGGCCAGGCGATCGACTACATCCGGAATCACGACGATCTACCCGACCAGTTCTACCACGTGATTCTCGTATCTCCCCAGATGAAGCCCCTGGGCTATGTTGCGTTGGGCCGGGTTCTGTCCGCTCGTCGCGACGGCCCACTGATGGACCTTATAGAAATCAGCTTTCGCACGCTGAAGGTTACGGACCTGGAAAGTGACGTGGCCTATCAGTTCAATCACTATCACCTGATTTCCGCGCCCGTCGTCGAGGAAGACGGTCGTCTGGCGGGCGTGATCACCATCGATGACGCGATGGAGGTGCTGGACGAAGAGCACGAAGAAGACATGCTGCGCCTGGCTGGTGTTGATGAAGACTCCAGCCTGACCGACAGCGTGATCCAGACCACCCGTGGCCGGGCCCTGTGGCTGTTGGTCAATCTCGCCACCGCGATTCTTGCTTCCCTGGTCATCAATCTCTACGCCGAGACGATTGATCAGATGGTGGCCTTGGCCGTGCTGATGCCCATCGTCGCGTCCATGGGTGGCAACGCCGGTACGCAGACCATGACCGTGGCCGTGCGCGCGATCGCCACTCGTGAACTAACGCCGACGAACGCCTTGCGCGTCAGCTGGCGTGAGATCACGGTGGGCGCCATCAACGGCCTCGGCTTCGGCCTGATCATGGCATTGGTGGCTGCCCTGTGGTTCGGTGTCCCGATGCTCGGCCTGGTCATTGGGCTGGCCATGCTGATGACGCTGATTGCTGCAGCCCTCGGCGGCATCGTGATTCCCATGGCGCTGGAGCGCATGGACATCGACCCGGCGCTGGCGTCCGGCCCCTTCGTGACCACGATTACTGATGTGGTCGGCTTCTTCGCCTTTCTGGGTCTGGCGTCGCTGCTGCTGCTTTAGGGATTCGCGGAATCTGCTCAGGCGAAGCGACGAGGATCGAACTCGGCAAAGACAGGCCAGCCATTCATCGCCTCCATCAAGGCCTCCAGATTGCTCATGCCGCTGTATTCCAGACGTTCGCGGAACGTCGCCCAGTTCAACCAGGATCCGACCCGGATCAGCCCGTCCGTGAACGGCGGCTCCAGCTCATCAAGCCACTTCCCGCAACGCGCATCAAGCTCCTCGAGGACGCTCTGGATCCTGCCTGCCTGGCGCGCCAGGTAAGGCACCTTGTCTGGAGTCAGTCCGTCCCATTCGAGCACGAACAGATTGACCGTCGTGTCCATTCCCGTATTGGCCAGCAGGAACAGCTCGTAGTCTCCGATATCCGGCATGAAGTCCTGCCCCGCACGGGCGCGGATATGGCGCAGGATGCTGGCCGAATCCGTGAGCGCCAAAGCACCATCCTCGAGAAACGGTACCCGGGCCGTGGGTGAGACCTGGGCACTCTGGTCATGGTTCGTTTCGATGAACTCGTAGTCCTGCCCAATTTCCGCAAGCGCCACGCGACAGTGCCGGACATAGGGAGAAAAATAGCTGCCGTAGAGTTTCATATCCTGCTCTCTTGATTGGCCTGATGCCGAACTCAGCGCGTTCGGCGCCAGGGGGCGATAACGAGAAGAATGCCGCCGAGAATGATGCCGCCGGCAATCAACACGCGCAAGCTCAAGGGCTCGGCCAGAACGACCACGCCGGCCAGCGCCGTGATCACGGGCACCTGGAGCTGTGCCACTGCGGCGGTGCGGGTCTGGATCAATGTCAGCGCGAAGTACCAGATGACGTAGCCCAGGCCCGACGCCAGCGCACCGGAAGCCATCGCCAGGGCAATGCCCGAGCTGTCCCAACGCGCTTGACCGAAGAAGATGACGCCGAGGAGCAGGGCGGGCACGGATGCGATGATGAAATTTCCGGCGGTTGCCGCGGTCGGATCGCCGCCAGCCTTGGCGCGCAGGGTATAGATGGCCCAGGCGACTCCGGCCCCGATCATGAGAATCGCCGGAATCAATGGCGGCGCCGTCAGCCCCGGCAGCAGCAGCCATATCAAGCCCGTCAGAGCCAGTCCAAATCCCGCCCAGGCCAGTCCCGACATGCGCTCACCTTGCATCAGGGTCCAGCTGACCATGCTGATCTGAACGGAGCCGAACAGCAGCAAGGCGCCGGTGGCAGCCGTCAGCGAGACGTAGGCCAGGGAAAACAGTACGGCGTAAGCGAGCAAGGCCAGCGCGGAAACCACGCTGCCGCGCCCCGCGGGCACGGATCGGGCGCGAGTCTGCAGCCAGCGAGCCCTGATCAAGACGATCATTCCCAGCACCAGCGCCCCGCTGATGATTCGAACCACGGTAAAACTGATCGGGTCGATCGCCGTCTCGAGCAGGGCGAGGCGATTGAGAATCGAATTGGCCGCAAAGGCCATCAACGCGATCAAGACCCAGACAACTGGCTTCATGCAAATGGCTCCAGGCGCAGCTGCTGATAGATGGCGTTGGCCAATGCGTCGGGCAATCCTGCACGTGACCCATACTCGGGCCATCGACGCACGGTGCTCTGGACCCGCTCGAGCAAGGCTTCCGCCCGCCCCCGCTTGAGACCGACCGTTCGTCCGCAAGCCTTGAAATCGGCGCGCGTGAAATCATCGCGTCGGCCATTGAGGCTCATCTGATGACGCGCCGTCCAGTCTCCCGCCGGGTTGTAGCTGTAGATCACGTCGAAGGCCGGCGCCAGCGACCAGCGCCCCTGCTTGTCCATCAGAAACGCGATGTTCTTGACGTGATCATCCTGATTTCGCGCGACCACATTGAAGACCATGCGGACAAAGAGCTGCTCCAACTGCTCCATCGGCAGGTCCAACTGACGCATGACGAGGAAGGCCTGTTCATAGCTGTAGGCGCCCGCCTGATTGAAGTCGTAGTGAGCCAGTGCGGCCAGTGACTGCATGTGAATCTTTTCGCCGCCAGGCCCGCGATCGAAGCGCCGGGTCATGAAGTGACGTCGTCCACCCTCTTCCAGCAGACGACACTCGCTCATGTCGATTCCGCAGTCCTGCGCCATCAGGTGGTAGGCGTATTCGATGGTGCCGTACCCTTGAGGATCATCGAGCTCCTTGTCACGGTTACCACTGACGCCGTCGAACTTCAGCAGCCAGTGCTCGAAACCGCCAGTGACATCGACCTGTCCCGATCGGACCTCTTGAGTCTGCCGATTCCAGGCGATCACGGCCTTGGC
>JBCDLQ010000143.1:0-6095 GCA_039414335.1 Pseudomonadota bacterium
GGCCGAGGCCGAGGCCGAGCCCGGTTTCCGCTCCTTCGCTTCCCATTTGACCAGCGGTGTCACTCAGCACACGCACGTGCAGCATCGCTTTGCAGCCCATCTGGTCGGTTACCGCTCCTCGGAACTGACCCACGATGATTTCTGCCTCTTCCATTTCGAGTAAGCGCATGATGAATTCTTCACTAACCAAGACACTGGCGTTGTCCCTGGCTCTGGCGAGTGCGACCGTGGTCCAGGCCGACGTTCTCGTCCTGACCGGCGCCACCGTGCATCCGATCAGCAGCGACCCGATCGAGGACGCGACGGTCATTATCGAAGACGGCCTGATCTCTGCGGTAGGTGCAGACCTGGACTGGCCGGCTGACGCCGAGGTCCAGCGCCTCGATGGGCTGCACCTCTATCCCGGCTTCGTGCATCCGGCCACCCAGCTGGGCCTGAGTGAAATCAGCAGCGTGGCCGGTACGATCGATACGAGCGAAATGGGTTCGATCAATGCAGCCATTCAGGCTGAAGTCGCCATCAACCATGACTCGGAACTGCTGCCAGCGGCCATCGCGGGCGGCGTGCTCAGCGCTCATGTGATGCCGAACGGCGGTCTGATTGCCGGCACCTCTGCCGTGATCAACCTCGACGGCTGGAGCTGGGAAGAGATGGTGATCGCCTCACCCACGGGCATGCACATCGATTTCCCCGCAGCGGCCGTCGATGACGACAGCAACGAAGACCTCAAGACCATCGAGACCGTGCTGGATCTGGCCCGCGACCATCTGCGCGCCACGCAAGCCGCCGAAGCGGGAGACGCCCCGGCACCGCCGAGAAACAACCAGCTCGAAGCCCTGGCACCGCTGCTGCGGGGCGAACAGACCCTGTACCTGCGCGCCAATCGCTACGACGTCATGGAAAGAGCACTGGATTGGGCAGCCGACCAGGAATTCGACAACGTCGTCCTGATGGCCAACCCGGACGTCCAGTACATCGCTGATCGTCTGGCTCTGGACAATATTCCGGTGATCCTGCGTAACGTCTATGCCATGCCGACCCGCCGCTGGGAGGCCTATGACATGGCCTACGTGGCCGCAGCCAGGCTGGCTGAAGCCGGCGTTCGCTTTGCCATCGCCGATACGGGCGGCGGCATGGACCTGGCGAATGCGCGCAACCTGCCCTTCCAGGCCGGAAGTGCCGCGGCTCATGGCCTCGATAAGGGTGATGCCCTGAAATCCGTGACCCTGTGGCCTGCCGAGATTCTGGGCGTGGGTGACGAGCTGGGCTCGATCGAAGTCGGCAAGCGGGCCAGCCTCTTTGCCGCCACGGGCGATGCGCTGGAAGCCATGACCCGCATCGAGCAAGTCTGGATCGACGGCAAGGAATACGACCTGAGTCGCGACCCGGGCCGTCGCCTGTACCCACGCTATCGCGAGCGCAACGCCGACGTTCAGGGGCGCTGAGCGCCGACCCATGGGAATCCTGTTGCTGGCACCGGACCGTGATCTTCGCGGTCTGGTGCAGCAGCTTCATCGCCAGGCACCCGATCTGGCGCTCTATCTCTGGCCCCAGACCCAACCCCATCCAGACATCGATTTCGCACTCTGCTGGAATCCACCTGCAGGCGTGATCGAGCAGTTTTCGTCTCTGAAAGCCGTCACCTCACTGGGTGCCGGTGTCGACGCCCTTCTCGACCCGGCCGTGGTGCCGTCTCATTTACCCATCGGCAGAATCAGCGGTCCAGAACTGGCGCTCGACATGGCGCGCTGGTTGATCGCCCAGATCACCAGCCACTGGCTGCAGCTGGATCAGTTCCGGCAGCAGCAGATCGACAAGGACTGCCGCACCTGGGCACCCACAGAAGCGCCACTCATCGGCCTGCTCGGCATCGCCACAATCGGTGCAAGCTGTGCCCGACAGTTCCAGTCACTGGGATTGCGTGTCGAGGGCTGGAATCGCTCAGGACACGGTCCAAGCCAGGTGCCCATGCATCTAGGTGCGCAGGGACTGCACGACCTCGCGGCCCGCGCTGACTATCTGATCTGTCTGCTGCCGCTCACGAACAGCACTCGAGGCATCCTTGATCGAAGTCTGTTCAAGGCGATGCGACCGGGATCCGTGTTGATCAACGTCGGCCGCGGCCAGCATCTCGTCGAGGCCGATCTGCTGACCGCCCTGGATGCCGGCCAGCCGGCCCTGGCCATCCTCGATGTTTTTCAGCAGGAACCCTTGCCCACCGGCCATCCCTTCTGGTCACACCCGCGCGTGCGAGTGAGTCCGCACTGTGCCGCGATCAGCCAGGACGAGGAAGTCGCACGATTGCTGCTGGACAGCTACCGTCGAGTCCAGGCCGGTGAGCTGCCCCTGGGCGCCATCGATCGTCAGGCAGGCTACTGACCACTCTGGACCCGCCAAGGTCAGACTGGGCTAGACTGCCCGAGTCCACTGCCTTGGAGATTCCCCGATGAAATCAATCGCTGCCGTCGCCTTTGCTCCGCAACAAGCCCTGGAACTGGTCGAGATCGATGTCGAAGGTCCGAAGGCCGGTGAAGTGCTGGTCGAAATCGCGGCCACCAGCGTTTGCCATACGGATGCCTACACGCTGTCGGGCGCCGATCCCGAAGGCCTGTTTCCCGCCGTCTTGGGCCATGAAGGTGCAGGCATCGTCCGCGAGGTCGGCCCCGGCGTGACCAGCGTCGCACCGGGTGACCACGTCATTCCCCTCTACACCGCCGAGTGCAAGGAATGCCGGTTCTGCGCCTCGGGCAAGACCAATCTCTGCCAGGCGGTTCGCGCCACCCAGGGCCAGGGCGTGATGCCCGACGGCAGTTCACGGTTCTCCGTCGATGGAAAGATGCTGCACCACTACATGGGCACGTCGACATTCAGCCAGTTCACGGTGTTGCCGGAAGTCTCCCTGGCCAAGGTGTCGAAGAGCGCACCGCTGGACAAGATCTGCCTACTCGGCTGCGGTGTCACCACGGGCATCGGTGCCGTACTGAACACGGCCAAGGTGGAGGCCGGCTCTACCGTCGCCGTCTTTGGCCTGGGCGCAATTGGCCTGGCCGTCATCCAGGGTGCCGTCATGGCCGGTGCCGAGCGCATCATCGCAATCGATATCAATGCCGACAAGTTTGATCTCGCCATCCAGTTCGGCGCCACCGATACGGTCAATCCCAAGGACCATTCGGCGTCGATCCAGGAGGTCATCGTCGAGCTGACGGACGGCGGCGTCGACTACTCCTTTGAATGCATTGGCAATGTCGAGGTCATGCGTTCTGCGCTGGAGTGCTGTCACAAGGGCTGGGGCGAATCGGTCATCATCGGCGTCGCCGGTGCCGGCGAGGAAATCAGCACCCGACCGTTCCAGCTGGTGACCGGCCGGGTCTGGCGAGGCTCGGCCTTCGGCGGCGTCAAGGGCCGATCAGAACTGCCCGACTACGTGCAGCGCTACATGGACGGCAAGCTGAAGATCGACGAATTCATCACCCATACGATGGACTTCGAACGCATCAACGAGGCCTTTGACCTGCTCCATGCCGGGCAGAGTATTCGCACTGTCTTGCACTTCCCGGGCTGAATCCATGACTGGAAGCCTGGAGATCCTGAGTTCGAACCGCAGCTTCGGCGGCTGGCACCGGCGCCTGCGCCACCCGTCTGCTGTACTGGACTGCACCATGGAATTGGCGGTCTACCTGCCGCCGCAGGCCGAAGAGGGCCCCGTACCCGCCCTGTGGTGGCTGTCTGGACTGACGTGTACCGACGAGAACTTCATGCAGAAGGCCGGTGCCCAGAAACGCGCCGCGGAGCTGGGCCTGGCGCTCATCGCGCCCGACACGAGCCCGCGGGGCACGGACCTGCCCGGCGAGCATGATCACTGGGATTTTGGATCCGGCGCCGGTTTCTACCTCAACGCCACTCAAGCGCCCTGGTCCGCTCACTACCGGATGTTCGACTACGTAACCGAGGAGTTACCTGGCCTACTGGAAGGGGAGCTGCCGTTGAACGGTGTCCGGGGCTTGGCCGGCCACTCCATGGGTGGCCACGGTGCCTTGATCTGCGCGCTGAAGAAACCGACGCTTTACCAATCCGTGTCGGCCTTCGCACCCATCTGCAATCCGATGGCCTGCGCCTGGGGACAGAAGGCCTTTGGTCATTACCTGGGCCAGGATGAACAATCCTGGCGCGCCTGGGATGCGAGCGAACTGATCCGGACCCAGGGCAGTGCTTTCGACATCCTGGTCGATCAGGGAGAGGCCGACGGCTTCCTGCACGAGGGTCAGCTATTGCCGGAAGCGCTGGAGGCGGCCTGCCAAGAGGCCGGTGTCGAGCTGACCTTGCGACGCCAGGCCGACTACGACCACAGCTACTTCTTCATTGCCAGCTTCATCGACGACCACCTGGACCATCACGCCAAACGACTGAACTCCAGCGACTGAGTCAGTCCTCCACGCCCAGACTCTGGTTGCGCAAATTGTGGATCTCGTCGCGCAGTCGCGCGGCCTCCTCGAACTCCAGATTTTCCGCGGCCTTGAACATGGCTTTCTCCAGCTGCGCAATCGACTTGGCCGCCTCCTCTGGGGACACGGGCTCAGCCTCATAGGGACCCCGTTTCTCGGCGGCCTTGCGTTTCGAGCCCTTCTTACCGGGAGTGTTGTGAGCATCGGCCATGATGTCGGCGATGTTCTTGCGGATCGTCTGCGGCGTGATGCCGTGGGCCTCGTTGTACTCGACCTGCTTGTTCCGGCGACGTTCGGTCTCTTCCAGCGCGCGGCGCATGGAATCGGTCCGATGATCCGCATAGAGAATGGCCTTGCCATTGGCGTTCCGCGCTGCTCGACCGATCGTCTGGATCAGGGAGCCCTCTGAACGCAGGAACCCTTCCTTGTCCGCATCGAGAATGGCCACCAGGGAAACTTCGGGCAAGTCCAGACCCTCACGCAGCAGGTTGATGCCGACCAGCACGTCGAACACGCCCAGGCGGAGATCGCGAATGATTTCGACGCGCTCCACCGTGTCGATATCCGAATGCAGGTAGCGCACGCGCACGTCGTGCTCGGCGAGGTACTCGGTGAGGTTTTCGGCCATGCGCTTGGTCAGCGTCGTGACCAGTACCCGATCACCGCCGCCCACTCGCTCTCGAATTTCCGACAGCAGATCATCGACCTGGCTGTCAACGGGTCGCACCTCGACCTCGGGGTCAATCAGACCCGTGGGGCGCACCACTTGCTCGGCCACCACCGGCGAACGCTCGAGCTCCCAGGGACGCGGCGTGGCCGACACGAGAATCATCTGCGGCGCGCGCTCCTCGAACTCTTCGAATTTGAGCGGCCGATTGTCCATCGCCGAAGGCAGGCGGAAGCCGAACTCCACCAACGTTTCCTTTCGAGCCCGGTCGCCGCGATACATGCCGCCGATCTGCGGCACCGTCACGTGCGACTCGTCGGCGATCAGAATCGCATCCTTGGGCAAGTAATCGAACAGCGTCGGCGGCGGGTCGCCCGGCTGGCGGCCGGTCAGATGGCGCGAATAGTTCTCGATGCCCTGGCAGTAGCCCAGCTCCATCATCATTTCGATATCGAACTGCGTGCGCTGCTTGATGCGCTGGGCCTCGAGCAACTTGCCCGTGCCCTCGAGCTGCTCCAGGCGCTCCTTCAACTCGATCTTGATCGCATCGATCGCATCGAGGACAACCTGGCGGGGCGTCACGTAGTGGGTCTTGGGGAAGATCGTCAGCTCATCGACCTTGCCGTAGATCTCGCCGGTCAGTGGATCGAAGTGGCTGATGCGTTCGATCTCATCATCAAATAACTCGACGCGAACCGCTTCCATTTCCGAATCACCAGGAAACAGATCGATCAGCTCTCCACGTACGCGATAGGTGCCGCGGCGCAGTTCGAAATCGTTGCGCGAGTACTGCATCTCGGCCAGGCGCCGCAGCATTTCCCGCTGATTGAGCCGCTCACCCACCTTCAGGGGCAGCGTCATTTTCAGGAAGGAACTGGGGTCACTCAGGCCGTAGATCGCCGAAACCGTGGCGACGATCAAGGAATCGCGCCGCTCCAGCAGTGACTTGGTGGCCGACAGGCGCATCTGTTCAATGTGCTCGTTGA
>JBCDLQ010000144.1:0-6064 GCA_039414335.1 Pseudomonadota bacterium
CGAGGTAGTCCAGCTCCTTCTGCTCACCGAACAGCTTGCCGTTTTCGCGGCGATCTTCGCCCACTTCGGCGCGCTCTTCGGCCACTGACTGATGATCGTCCGTGGCACGGAAAGCCGGCAGCGCATCCGTACCCGTGCGCACGACCTTCATCGGGCGCTCCTGGGTCTTGGCCTTCTGCTCTCCGAGGCCCGTGGCGACCACCGTGACTCGGATGTCGTCGGTCATGTCCGCGTCGATCACCGTTCCGATCACGACCGTAGCGTCTTCGCTGGCCAGATCGGCAATGGTGGTACCGACTTCCTCGAACTCCTTCATGGTCATGTTCATGCCGGCCGTGACGTTGACCAGGATGCCGCAGGCACCGTTCAGGTTGACGTCTTCGAGCAGCGGTGAACCAATGGCGGACTGGGCAGCCAGCAACGCGCGGTCTTCGCCCGCGGCCGTTCCGGAACCCATCATGGCCATTCCCATTTCACTCATGACCGTGCGCACGTCGGCAAAGTCGACGTTGATCAGACCCGGACGGGTGATCAGCTCGGCAATACCCTGAACCGCGCCGGACAGGACCTGGTTGGCCGATTTGAAGGCGTTAAGCAGCGAAATCTCCGCGCCCAGGACGCTCAACAGCTTGGCGTTCGGGATGGTGATCAGTGAGTCCACGTGATGACCCAGCTCATCGATACCCTGCTGGGCTACGGCCAGACGACGCTGACCCTCGAAGGGGAACGGCTTGGTGACGACCGCTACGGTCAGCACACCCATGTCCTTGGCAATCTGCGCAATGACCGGAGCCGCGCCCGTTCCCGTACCGCCGCCCATGCCGGCCGTAATGAAGACCATGTCGGAGCCGGCCAACATCTCGCTGATCCGCTCGCGGTCTTCCAGCGCGGCCTGCCGCCCCACTTCCGGGTTGGCACCCGCACCCAGACCCTTGGTGACGCCGGATCCGATCTGGAGCGTGGATTTGCCCGAGAAGTTTCTCAGCGCCTGGGCGTCCGTATTGACGCAGATGAACTCGACGCCCTCAATCGCCGACTCGACCATCTGGTTGACGGCGTTGCCGCCGCCTCCGCCGATGCCGACGACCTTGATGGTCGCTCCGGGTGTGTAGTTTTCGATCAATTCAAAAGGCATGTTGGATCTCCTTACAAGCTCGCCATATCAACAACAACAACCATCGGTTCGGACCGACCCACGTGCGACGCCTTCTTGATGGACGCCTTGGGGTGCACGTGAACGGTACAAATCGAATCTCTCAATGCGGCAATCGTTCTTTTGATTGTTTGCCGCTCCATTAAAAATCTCCCTGAAACCAGTGTTTGATCCGCTCCCACAGGCTCTCGCTACTGCGGCCCAGAGGGCTGCGCTGCGGGCCGTCGGCGCGCGATCCGTAGATCAGCAGGCCGACGCCGGTGGCGTAGATCTGATTGCTGACCACTTCCGACAGGCCGGTGACGCCCTGGGGGCTGCCCAGGCGCACGGGCATGTGCAGGATCTCTTCTGCCAGCTCGACAACGCCTTCCATCTTGGCGCCGCCGCCCGTCAGCACCAGACCGGCCGGAATCATTGATTCGAAGCCCGATTGGCGCAGCTGCTTGTGGACGTGGTTGAACAGTTCGCGATAGCGCGCTTCAACCACCTGAGCAAGGGTCTGGCGCTCAAGCCGGCGCGGATCGCGGTTGCCGACGCTGGGCACCTGGATGGTTTCGTCCGTCGAAACCATCTGCTCCAGGGCGCAGGCGTATTTGATCTTGATCTCCTCGGCGTGCACGGTCGGCGTGCGCAGGGCCACGGCGATATCGTTCGTGACCAGATCGCCGGCAATCGGGATGCAGGTGGTGTGGCGGATGGCGCCTTCCGTGAACACGGCTACATCCGTTGTGCCCGCGCCGATATCGACCAGGGCGATCCCGAGATCGCGTTCATCGTCGCTGAGCACCGCATGGCTGGAGGCCAGCTGCTGCAGAATCAGATCATCGACCTGCAGGCCGCAACGGGCCACACATTTGGTAACGTTCTGGACCGCGCTGACTGCTGCCGTCACGAGATGTACGCGGGCCTCCAGACGCACACCCGACATGCCCACGGGCTGGCGGATACCATCTGTGGAGTCAATGACATATTCCTGCGGCAGCACGTGAAGGATGCGCTGATCGGCGGGTACGGCGACGGCGCGAGCCGATTCCAGTACGCGCTCCACATCGCCGTCCTGCACTTCCTTGTCGCGAATGGCCACGGCACCGTGAGAATTCAGGGATCGGACGTGCGAGCCGGCGATACCGGCAAAGACCGAATGAATTTCGCAATCGGCCATCAATTCGGCTTCCTCGATGGCGCGCTGGATCGACTGTTCCGTCGACTCGATGTCCACCACCACGCCGCGCTTCAAGCCCCGCGAGGGGTGCGAGCCCAGCCCGATCACCTCAACCTGACCATCGGCCTGAATCTCGCCGACGATGGCGACGATCTTGCTGGTGCCGATATCCAGCCCTACGACCAGCGACTTGTCGGTTCGTTTAGCCATTGCCCTCGAATTCCTGACTCACGTCTTCCTGAAGTTCTGGCGTCATCCAGCGAACGGCCAGCCCATTGGTATAGCGCAGGTCGACTCGACCCACGCGGCGTTGTTGTGCGCTCAGCGCATCGTGGATACCGATGAAGCGGTCCAGGCGTTCGCGCACCTGGTCACGGCCCAGCAGCACTTCCAGCCCGGAACCAAGCACCAGCGTCCAGGCGCCGCGCTCGTCCAGGTCGATGGCCCGGATGTCCCGCCCGATACGGCCCAGCTCCCGTCGCATCCACAGCCACTCTTCAAGCACGTCCTGACGGCGACTGTCCGGTCCACTCAGGCGAGCCAGTCCCTGCATGCCTTCGCTACCGTTGACGGAGAACACTTCACCCCGATCACTGAACAGGCTGGATTCGTTCCAGCGCGCCACCGGCTGGTGTTCCTCAATCTGGATATGCAGCGCATCGGGCCAATGGCGCGTGACCTCGGCCCGGGTGACCCAGGGCAAGGCTTCGACCGCATCTCTGACCCGCTCGAGATCGACGGAGAAGAAACCGCGCGAGGCCGGCCCGGCCGCGGCACCGCGAATCTGGCTGGCCGAGGTGCGCTGCAGCTCGCCTTCCACATCCAGCCACTCGATCGGCCACTGGTCGCTCCCGATCAGACCCGACCGCAGCCACAGGGCAAGCAGCAGTAAGCCGCCAGCCAGCACCAGCGTCGCGAGCATGGCCGGTCCGATCAGTCGATCCGGCTGGTCGTCAAGATCCGCCATACCAGTTCCTCGAAATCGATTCCGGCCGCTTTCGCAGCCTTGGGGACCAGGGACGATTCGGTCATCCCCGGTGTCGTATTCACTTCCAGCAGCCACGGCTGCTGATCCTTGTCCAGCATCAGATCCACGCGGCCCCAACCGGCCGCACCGCTGACCTGAAAGGCCTTCAGGCACAGCTCGGCCAGTTTGCGCTCCTGCGTCTCAGGCAAACCACAGGGACAGCGGTAGTGCGTATCGCCGCTCTCGTATTTGGCGGCGTAGTCATAGAATTCGCGGCTGGTTTCCAGGCCAATCAGTGGTAGCACGTCGCCCTGCAGGATCGACGCGGTGTACTCGGGACCTTGGATGCAGGTCTCTACCAGCACCTTATGGTCAAATTTCAGCGCCTGCTCGATGGCCGCGGCCAGGTCGCTCGCCTGATCGACGCGGCTCATGCCAATGCTCGAACCCTCATGAGCCGGCTTGACGAACAGGGGCAGTCCCAGCGCTTCGGCAATGTCGTCGGCTTCATCGACCTGCCGCGCCACCCGCCAGGCCGGAGTCGGCAGACCGCAGGCCGCCCAGACCCGCTTGGTCTGCAGCTTGTCCATGGTCAGGGCAGAGCCCAGGACGCCGGACCCGGTGACGGGCACACCGTAGATTCGAAGGGCGCCCTGCAAGGCACCGTCTTCACCGCCGCGACCATGCAGCAGATTGAACACGCGATCGAAGTGACCGCTGTCGACCTGTTCCAGCAGGCGACGCGGACCGTCAACCACGCTGTGCTGCACGCCCAGCGCATCCAGCGCCCGCGCCACGGCTGCGCCGCCGCGCAGAGACACTTCGCGCTCGGCGCTGTCGCCACCGTTGACCAATGCGACATGTCCCATGGCTCTGGCGTCCGTACGCGTCATGCGGCAGCCTCCTGGGTCTGTTCGCGCAGGCGGCGGGCCAGCTGGCCAACGTCGCCAGCACCCATGACCAGCAGCAGGTCACCGTCCTCGCAGAGTGCCTCCAGGGCAGCGGGCACCTGGTCAATGCCGGCAACGCGGTCCAGGGGAACGTCGCGACGCGCGTGAACTTCGCGAGCCAGCGCGTCACTGTCGATTCCGGCAATCGGGGCCTCACCGGCCGGGTAGAGATCCAGCAGCATCAGGGCATCAGCCTCGGCCATTACGCGGGCAAAAGCGTCGAACTGATCGCGCGTTCGCGTATAGCGATGGGGCTGAAAGACCAGCACCAGGCGACGATCGGGCCAGCCGGCGCGCGCCGCGCGAATCACCGCGTCCAGCTCCGTGGGGTGATGACCGTAGTCTTCGAAGGCCAGCACCTGGCCCTTGGGCAGGGTCAATTCGCCGATGCGCGCAAAGCGCCGGCCAATGCCGCGGAAAGCGGCCAGGCCCTTGACGATGCCAGCGGCATCGATACCCAGTTCCCAGGCCACTGCCGCAGCGCCCAGGGCGTTGAGCACGTTGTGGCGGCCCGGCTGCACCAGGCTGACGGGCACGCCGGCCTCGGCCTCGGGCAACCAGAGATTAAAGTCCATGCGCGGACCGTGCTGCTCCAGATCCGTGGCGCGCACATCGGCCCGATCATCAAAACCGTAGGTCAGCACATTGCGGTCGACCAGCGGCACCAGCTCGGCCACGTGCGGATCATCGAGGCACATCACGGCGACGCCGTAGAAGGGCAAGTGACCGAGAAATTCCTGGAAAGCCTCTTGCAGCCGGTCGAAGCTGCCGCGATAGGCATCTAGGTGGTCCCGGTCGATATTGGTCACTAGCGAAATCACCGGCTGCAGCTTCAGGAAGGACGCATCACTCTCGTCAGCCTCAGCCACGAGATAGCGGCCCTCGCCCAAACGGGCGCTGGAACCGAAGGCGTTGACCTGACCACCGATGATGAAGGTCGGATCGAATCCGGCCTCGGCCAGGATGCCGGCGATCAGCGAGGTGGTGGTCGTCTTGCCGTGCGTACCGGCTACGGCAATGCCGTGACGGAAGCGCATCAGCTCGCCCAGCATTTCGGCCCGGGCCACGACGGGAATCCGGCGCGTGCGGGCGGCCTGGATTTCCGGATTGGATTCGGGCACGGCACCAGAGACCACGACGACGTCGGCGCCGGCCTGGTTGTCCGCCGCGTGACCCATGGCCACCTCGGCGCCGCAATCGCGCAGACGCTGCACGGCGTCAGAATCACTAAGGTCTGAACCGGAAACATCAAAGCCCAGGTTCAAGAGCACTTCGGCGATGCCGCACATCCCTACACCACCAATGCCAACGAAATGAATGCGACGAACGCGGTGCATCAGGTTCGGTGCCGGGCGGCTCAGCTTGCTCATGCCAGCACCTCCTGGCAGGCCGCAGCCACGACTTTGGCCGCCTGCAGTCGAGCCAGGCCGCGGGCCCGCTCGGCCATATCGGCGAGCTGGATGCGATTCAGGCTCGCCAGTTTCTCGGCCAGCGTTTCCGGTGTCAGATCAGCCTGCGGCATCAGCCAGGCCGCCCCCTGATCGGACAGATAGCGAGCGTTCGCGGTCTGGTGATCATCGACGGCGGCCGGGAACGGTACCAGAATTGACGCGACACCGGCGGCGGCCAGTTCAGCCACGGTCAGCGCGCCAGCGCGGCAGATGGCCAGGTCCGCTTGAGACCAGGCCTGGGCCATGTCATCGATGAATTCAACCACCTCACCCTTGACCTCGGCCTTGTCGTAGGCCGCCTGGGTGGCGTCGAGCTGACGCCCCGCCTGATGGGTGATCTTCGGTCGTTTCTTCTTCGGCAGCAGGGCCAGCGCCTGCGGC
>JBCDLQ010000145.1:0-6059 GCA_039414335.1 Pseudomonadota bacterium
ATCCGGGTTGGCTCGCGCCTGCTCGTAGAGGCGAATCAGATCGGGTTTGGATTCGAAGCTGCTGCAGCCGGTCAGCGCGATCAGCAGAACGAGGGCAAGCGTCCGCAGCATTCGCGATTGGAACGAGCGAGTTGTGCCAGTCAGCGACTCCATGACCGCCGATGGTAGCGCAGGGTTGATGTGGCCACCAAGCGACTCGGGTTTCAGCTGCCCGTGGCCTTTGATGTGATCCTGGCCTGGCGGAATTTGATCAGAAACTGTGCGGCATTGATGACATAGGCTGCATAGGCGGCAAGGGCCAACCACATCTGCTGTTCCAGACTCATCCAGTTAAGAAGGATGCAGGCCAGATAGACCGTGTGCAGCGCCAGCACCAGCATGCTGAAGACGTCTTCCCAGAAGAAGGCGGGCGCGAACAGATAGCGGCCGTAGACGTCATGCTCCCAGATGGCGCCGGTGACCATAATCAGATAGAGGATCAGGGTCTTGATGATGACGGAAATCTCAGCCAGATGGGCGTCTTCTCCGGTCATCAGGAAGCGAATAACCAGCGCCAGGCTGACGAGAAACACAAGGAACTGCAGGGGCGCCAGGATGCCTTGAACCAGGGTCCATGGCGACGCATCGCGTCGAGCTCGCTCCTCGGGCGTGTACAGAGGTTTCATGGTGGCTGCTTATCGTGTCCCGGAAGTTCGGCCAATCGCGCTCGGGGTCTGCATCGCTGAATAACAGCTGACACCCCGGTTTCGATGTCGAGACAATCTAGTCGGCAGTCCCGGGGCTGTCAACGCGGTATGCTGCGGCGGGCAGATCGCCACAGCGTTCTTGATCAAGGGGCTTCCTCTTTGGAGATACTTGATGATGACAACTCGTTGGCCAGTCAGCGTTCTGGTAATGGCAGCGCTCGCGAGCACCCCAGTGGCTGCGGCCACCTTCTTTGTCGCTACCGGCGGCAGCAATTCCACAGGCGATGGCAGCGCAGGTAACCCCTGGGCAACGATTACTCATGCCGTTGACAACGCCAGCGGTGGAGACGAGATCATCGTTCGTCCCGGCACCTACGACGGCAGGCAATCCTTACGGCAGCAGTTCGATAGCCCGGTGTTGGTGCGTTCGGAAATCCCCTACGCGGCACGCCTGCGGCATGACGCCGGCGCTGCACTGATCGCCTACACGGGGCGCAATATCGTAGTCGAAGGCTTTGACATCGCCCATGCGCCATCGAACTCGCAAGGGCTGGTCATACAGATTCAGGATCTCCTGGGCGATTTCAACGGGAGCAATGGCGGGACCGATGCCGTTGTTTCCGACATCACGCTGCGCAACAACATCATCCATTCCAGCACCAACAACGATCTGCTCAAGATCAACAACGGTGCCGAGCGAATTCGGGTCGAGGGCAATCTCTTTTTCAACCAGGAAGGCTCGGATGAGCACATCGATATCAACAGCGTGATCGATGTGGAGGTGGTCGACAACGTTTTCATGAACACCGCGGACCGTCCCGACACCAGCTCCTTTGTGGTCATCAAGGACTCGAACGGCAACGACGATACGGTGCTGGGTACGGAGGATGTCCACCTGCACCGCAATATTTTCCTCAACTGGTTCGGCAGTTCGGGGCAGTCCTTTGTGCGTCTGGGTGAAGACGGCACCAGCAATTTCGAAGCCTTCGACGTGTTGATCGAAAACAACCTCATGCTGGGCAACTCAGGCGCGTTGATCAGAACGGCACTGACGATCCAGGGTTCGCGCGATGTTCTGTTCCGCCACAACACGATCAGCGGTGATCTACCTGCGCGCAGCTATGTCGGCCGCTTTCTGGCCGGTGGGTCGAATCCGCCCAATCAGGACCTGACGCTGGTCAACAACGTCTTCAGCGACCCGACGGGCAGCATGGGGAGTGAGGCCTTCAACGGCGTCGATTTCATTGACGCACCCGCGGGCCAGACCATCAATTCGGTCCTGGACAACAACCATTACTACAACGGCGGTAATCCGATTCCTCTGGATGCCGGTCAGGCGATCGATTTTTCGGACGACGCCAATGCCTCCTTGGGCGCGCCCCTGCTGGTCGACCCGGCCAGTGTTGTCGTGCCTCTGTGGGATGGAACCCGGTTCGCTGAGGGCTCAAACAGCATCAGGGAGGCATTCGAGCGCTTGGTCAGGTGTTACGCGGCACCGAAGCGTGGGTCGCCCCTGATCGATGCGGCAGCGCCCGGCAATAGCCCTGCGGTCGATATTCTTGGGCGCACGCGTGACGCAAATCCAGATCTCGGTGCCTTCGAGCAGTTGCCTTCCGTCGATGGGCTGTTCGCTGATCGCTTCGAGCGCGATGCTTGCGCCGGTCCGGCCTGAGGGCGCCTGGGCAGTTTTCCTCAAGTTGACGCGTAATGGCAGCAGGCGTGGGATAATGCGCTCCGGCAGATTTGGGCAACGCGCAATATGAGCGACAACAAACGCATCGCGATCACCGTCAAGAGCGGCCAGAAGGTCGTCAAGCCGCAAGGCTTTACGGCGATCCGCGACGGGATCAAGACCCGCCCTAATGTCCAGGTCGAACCGATCGGGCGCAAGCCCAAGTGGCTGCGCGCGCGTCTTCCATCCGGCGGCAAGTATGAACAGGTCAAGCGCAATGTGACCGAGAACCGTCTGGCCACCGTGTGCGAAGAGTCCAAGTGCCCGAACATTGGCGAGTGCTGGTCGAACGGCGTGGCCACGATCATGTTGATGGGCGATGTCTGTACCCGGGCGTGCAATTTCTGCTCCGTCGATACGGGCAATCCGCGTGGCTGGCTGGATCCGGAAGAGCCGGCCAACTCGGCCGAGTCCGTTCGCCTGATGGACCTGAAATATGTCGTGCTCACTTCCGTCGACCGTGACGACCTGGCCGATGGCGGAGCAGGGCACTACGCCGCCTGCGTGCGCGAGATCAAGAAGATCAATCCGCAGACGGCTGTCGAGGCGCTGACGCCTGACTTCCAGGGCCGTCTCGAAGACGTGGAGACCGTTGTCGATTCGGGGCTGGAGGTCTTTGCCCAGAATGTCGAGACCGTGAAGCGTCTGACCCATCCCGTGCGCGATCCCCGTGCCGGCTATCAGCAGACCCTCGACGTGCTGGCCCACGCTAAGCGGCATCGCCCAGATGTGTTGACGAAGACCAGTCTGATGCTGGGGCTCGGAGAGACGCTGGACGAAGTTGTCGAGACGATGCGTGATCTGCGCGACATCAAGGTCGATATCGTGACCTTTGGCCAATACCTGCGTCCCACGGTCAATCACCTTCCGGTCGATCGTTTCGTCACGCCCGATGAGTTCCGCGAAATCCGCGAGATCGGATTGGAGATGGGCTTTCTTGAAGTTGTCTCCGGTCCGCTGGTGCGCTCCAGCTACCGCGCCGATCGGGTGTTCGAGAAGAACAACTGCGGCCTGGACGAATCTGCTGCCTGAGCTGAACTTCAACCGATGTCGAGGCGACTGGACGCAGCAACGCAGGCCCGCTTGCTGAGTGCGCTGGGTTCCCTGCTGGAACAGGCCCGCCAGCAGCGCCGCACCCTCGGCTATCTTGAAGTTGCAGATCTGCTCGCGGTGCCCGGGCCTCATCGAATCCACAAGACCACTCGCCTGATCGAAATCCTGCTCAAGCAGGAAATAGAACAGGGGATCACACCTCGGACTGCCGTGATTGTCAGCCGGACCGGCACGGGCCGCCCTGCGGCGGGCTACTTCGATCGCGCTCAGCGGCTTGGGCTGTTCGATGGCGTCAACCCGGAGGCCTTCCACGATGGGCTTCTCGAGGAGCTCTTCAAGACGCGTGGCCCATGACGAATGACGGCTGACGTCGGGGCTCTGGCGGTGTACCATCGCCGCCCTGAGCCTTTTTCATGAGAGCGCCAAACATGTTTTCAACTTCACGAGCTGGCCGCGCGCAGCGTGGCAACCTTCTGCTGCCCGTTTTGCTGCTGAACGCAGCTTTTCTTGTTGCCTGCGGGGATCAGACCCCGGCAACCGAATCCGAGCCCATGACCGAAACCACTCCTGAAATCGCCGTCGAGGCTGCCCCCACCGAGACCGAAGTGCTGGAGCCGCCAATGGCCGAACAGCGCCCTCATGTGGTGTCGGCGCCGGCCGGAGACCGGGAAGACCCCTGGTACTGGCTGCGTGACGACGAACGCGAGGACGAGGACATGCTGGCGTATCTGAACGCCGAGAACGATTACACCGATGCGCATATGGCGCATTTGAGCGAGCTGCGCGGTTCCTTGTTCGATGAGCTTCGTGGTCGGATCGTTGAAGATGATTCTTCAGTGCCGGTGTTCGATGCGGGTTACTGGTACTACACCCGCTATGAAACGGGCAAGGAATACCCGATCTATGCGCGCCGTGAGGGCACCATGGAAGCCGAAGAAGAAATCCTGCTCAACGTCAACGAGCTGGCTGAAGGGCACGATTTCTACTCCGTCGGCGACTGGGATGTGTCTCTGGACAACCGTACGCTGGCGTTTCTTGAGGACACCAACGGCCGTCGCCAATACCGCCTGAAGTTGCGTGACCTGGAAACGGGCGAATTTACCGATACGGAAGTGGTTGGCGTCTCCAGCGTTTCCTGGTCTGGTGATCACCGCCATCTGTTCTACGTGGCCAACGAGCCTGAGACTCTCCGTTCCTGGCAGGTTCGTCGCTTTGACAGCCAGGCCGAGCCGATGGTCGAAGGCGAGATCGTTTACCAGGAAGATGACGAATCGTTCTACACGGGTGTCGGTCGGACCGATTCCGGTGCCTTTAACGTGATCTATCTCGGTTCGACCGTGTCGTCCGAAATGCACGTCCTGGAAACCGACAATCCGCTGGGTGATTTCCGCGTGTTCTATCCGCGTGAGCGCGATCACGAGTACAGCATCGACCACTTCCAGGATCGCTGGCTGGTCCAGACCAACTTCGAGGCCCCGAACTTCAAGATTATGGAGGCCGCCCTGGCCGACCACGCCGACATGGCCCAGTGGCAAGAGCTGATCGGTCATTCCGACGAAGTCTTCTTGCACACCTTTACGGCCTTGGACAACATGCTGGTGATCAGCGAGCGTTCCGAGGGTCTGCGTCGCATTCGTCTTCACGACTGGGGTTCGGGCGAGTCGGAAATTCTCGAATTCGATGAGCCGGCCTACGCGGCCTACCTGGGCCCGAATCCGGACCAGAGCACGGATCTGCTGCGCTTCTTCTACACCTCCATGACCACGCCGACCCAGACCCTGGACTACAACGTGGTAACCGGTGAGCGTGAAGTACTGAAGCAGAACGAAGTCCCCGGTGGTTTCGATCGTGCCGACTACGTCACCGTACGGATGAACATTCCGGCTCGCGATGGCGTTCTAGTGCCCGTCTCGATCATGCATCACAAGGACACGGCGCTGGACGGCAGCGCGCCGCTGTATCAGTACGCCTATGGCTCCTACGGCTCCAGCACGGAACCGAACTTCTCGACCAATCGCCTGAGTCTGGTCGACCGCGGCTTCGTCTATGCAATCGCCCACATCCGTGGTGGACAGGAACTGGGCCGCCAGTGGTACGACGACGGCCGCATGCTCAACAAGATGAACACCTTCACCGATTTTATCGACGTGACGACCCATCTGGTCGATGAGCGACTGGTCGACGGCAATCGAGTCTTTGCCATGGGCGGCAGCGCCGGCGGACTACTGATGGGTGCCGTGGCCAATATGGCGCCTGAGCTCTACACGGGCATGGTCGCCCACGTGCCCTTTGTTGATGTGGTCACTACCATGCTGGATGAATCGATCCCGCTGACCACGAACGAGTTCGACGAGTGGGGCAATCCGATGGACCCCGAGTATTACGAGTACATGCTGGCTTACTCGCCCTATGACAATGTCGCGGCGCAGGATTACCCGGCGCTGCTGGTCACCACCGGGCTGTGGGATTCCCAAGTGCAGTACTGGGAACCGGCCAAGTGGGTTGCACGCCTGCGGGCCACGGCCACGGGTGATGCACGGCTACTGCTCCACACCAATATGGACGCCGGCCATGGCGGTGCATCAGGC
>JBCDLQ010000146.1:0-6047 GCA_039414335.1 Pseudomonadota bacterium
CGCGCCGAACGATAGCAGAGCAGGAGATCGACACAAGGTGCTCGCTGTGAACACCCGGAATCAAGTGACGAGTATCCGACTCTGTGTTGTGAGCATTGAGATGGTCGAAGCCAGCACTTGAATTCGATAGGCTTCCGTCGATTCCATCGAGATTCTCACCGCCTGAGAACGGAGGCCATCATAATGTCTGAATGTCTAAGCCTGATCTGATCCTGGTTCCGACACCGCGCCTCGCCAGGGCCGAACGTCAACGCCTGACGGAATCCATCGTCGAGAAGGCGGTTACCGCCTGGCAAACCCCTGGTGTTCTGGCTTTTGGCCAATGGATCAATCAGCTGATTCAGGATGCCTTCGTCCGAGGCGCGATCGATCAAGTACCCCTGTCCGCCAGTCAAGCCCGCGCTTTGTGGCGCTCGGTGATCAACCACCAAGTCTTTATCGGCGAGCCGCGCGTGGCGGAGATGGCGCAGGCGAGCTGGCGCTTGATTCATGAATTCGAGCTGCGCCCACCTTCGAGCTGGCCGGACAGCGGGCTGTCGGTTGACAGTGAGCACTTCAAGGTTTGGTCACGCGCCTATCTGGCCCTGTGCAAGCGGCGGGGTGTGAGCGATGAATGGCAGCTGGCCGCAAAGCTACCTGGCTTGATCCGGAACACGGCAATCCCGCTGCCAGCGCGCATCCAGCTATCGGGATTCGAGCTGGCGTTGCCTCCGCTGCAGCGCAGCATTCTAGAGGCAGCGGCGGACGCCGGTGTTGTGGTCGAGCGGGAGGACACCCCGGAATCGATCAAGCTGTTGACCGAACTGCAGTGCTTTGTAGAGATTGGCGACGAACTCCATGCCGCAGCCACCTGGGCGCGGACGCAGATCGAGCGCCAGCCCGACGCGCGACTGGCCGTGGTCGTGCCGCGATTGGCTGACCACCTGACGCTGGCCGAGCGTACCTTCAGACAGGTCTTCGACCCTGCGGCCGCCCTGCTACACAGCCCGGCCTCTCCGGCGTGGCACCTCTCACTGGGACCTAGCCTGAGTAGCTGGAACCTCGTTGATGATGCACTCGCCCTGCTACAACTTGATCCACAGCGTCTGGATCAGTCGCAGACTGAAACCCTGTGGCTGTCTCCGTTCCTGCATGGCGCGATTGAAGAAGCGCTGCCAAGAGCCGCAGCGCGGAATATGCTGTGGAATCGTTTCCCCTGGTTTGTCGATGCAGGGCAATTGAATCAGGTCGCATCCCGTTCAGGCGCAGCTGAGCTCGCCAGCCACCTGCGCGCCTGGAACAAGCTTCGCTGGAGCCATCAACACCCGGCAATGCCCTCACAGTGGATCGAACGATTCCAGACCGAATTGGAGGCGCTGGGTTTTGGACGCGGGCGCACGCTGGATAGCCGCGAGTACCAAACGTTGCAGCGCTTCCATGAACTCCTGGAGGCCTTCAGCACGCTGGATCTGGTGCAGGAGCGTCCGATCAGCCGCAGTGAAGCCCTGAAACGACTTCGGGACATGGCCTGCGATACGCCTTTCCGCGAACGCAATCCCGGGGCAGCCGTCGAGATACTGGGTGTGGAAGAAGCCCTGGGCTCGCGCTTCGATGGCGCCTGGCTGGTCGGCATGGATGATCAGAACTGGCCAGGCAACAGCCGTCGAGACCCATTCATTCCGAACTGGCTGCAAGAGGGTTTACCTTCGGCCAATGCCCCCGCCTGCCTGCAGCGTGCAGAAGATCAATTGCGCGCCCTGGCCTGGATTGCGCCCGAGCGTATCGGCAGCTACAGCCGGGGCAGCGAGGACGTGGTCCGTCAGCCCTCGCGATTGCTCGTTGACCCTCCGCTGTCGGTCCATGAGCAGTTAGCCGTCATCGAGCCCGCACCCATTGAATGCTTGGAAGAGACTGGTCAGGGCCCGGGGCTGGAAGCTTCAGAGGTCGACGGCGGCACGCGAGTGCTCCAGGACCAATACGACTGCCCTTTTCGGGCCTTCGCGCGCCACCGCCTGATGGCCAGCACGCCGGTGCCGCCGCGCCCGGGCCTGGATGCGCGGACGCGCGGCACGCTGATCCACAAGGTGCTCGAACACTTCTGGACTGATCTGCCCGATCAGGCAGCCCTGATCGCGCTGACGCCGGAACAACGGAGCGATCGCATCGCTGCCGGTATCGATGTCAGCCTGGATGATCTGCTCCAACGCAATCTACAGCTCATGACCACAGCCGAACGTGCGTTGGAAGCGGCCTGCCTGGCCCGAACAATGGGCCGCTGGATCGAGCTCGAGCTCGTAAGAGAACCGTTCCGCGTGCTGGCGCTGGAGCAGCCGGTGGACCTGCAGTTCGCCGGTCTGAAACTGCGCGGCAAGATCGACCGCATCGACCAGGTCGGTGAGCACGGTGAGCTCATCCTGGACTACAAGACGGGCAAGACGGCGAGCTCGGCCTGGTTCCCCGAGGAGCGCCTCAAGGAAGTCCAGCTGCCTGCCTACGTCAGCCCGCGCCCGACCGCCCCAGCGGGACTGGCCTTTGCGCGCCTGAGACCGGATGATCTGGGCTTCGACGGCCTGGCCAGAACCGATCTTGGGGTCAGGGGTATCAAGGTCGTGGGTCAGGACAGTCGATCAAAATTCAAGTCCTATGAAGACTGGGACACGCTGCGCGGCGACTGGTATCGCTGGCTGGACCAGATGGCCGATGGCTTCGAAACCGGTCAGGCGCAAATTGATCCTCGGGACCATCAGGTTTGTCAACGTTGTGATCTGGAAGCGCTTTGCCGGATCCACGACTTAGGCTCCACCCCGGAGCCTCAAGACCATGACTGACGAGAGGATGACGGACAGCCGGGCCCGTCGGCTCGCCGTCGAACCCGAGCGCTCGGTGATCGTCCAGGCGCCAGCTGGCTCCGGCAAGACCACCCTGCTGGTCGAACGCTACCTCGCACTGCTCGCCACGGTCGATGAACCCGAAGCGGTGTTGGCCATCACCTTTACCCGCAAGGCGGCGGCCGAAATGCGCGAGCGCATCCTTCAGTATCTGGACCCAGCCTTCAAAGCCGACAAAGACCACGAGCACGCCACTGCAGAACGCGCCCGGGCAATCGAGCCTCGCGTCCAGGCCTGGGGCCTGCGTGAGAATCCGCAGCGCCTGATGATCCGCACGATCGACAGCTTCAACCAGTACCTAGCGCGAAGCATGCCTGTGGCCAGCCAGCTGGGCCCGGTGCCAACGCCGGCGGAGAACGCCCATGCCTTGTATCGGGAAGCCGCGCGGCGCACGCTCTCAGGGCTGAATACTGGAGACGCACTGAGTGAGGACCTGAGTCGTCTGCTGAGCTGGCGCGATCACCGTAGCCAGGATATTGAATCACTCCTGATCAGCTTGCTCGGACAGCGCGAACAGTGGCTGAGAGCGATCGGCCGTGTCGAACCGCTGAGCAAGGACGCCTTTGAAGCCACGTTGCATGAATTGGTGACCGACCAGCTGGCCAAGGCTCGACGGGGTCTGCAGCAAGCGCTTTCAATGACCGGGGTCGATGAAGCGACATTAATCGGCCTGTTGGGCCAAGCGGCGGGCGAAGCGATGGCTTTACCCAAGGCCACACCCTTCACTGACTGGTCCGACTACAGCCGACTGCCGGCACCCGATCCCGATGAACTCGACGGCTGGAAAATGCTGGGCTTTGCCCTGCTCACGGATCAGGGTGCCTGGCGCAAGCGCCTGAACAAGAACCAGGGCTTCCCGCCCAAGACCGAGCACAAGGCGCGGACGGAGGCCTTGCTGGAGTCCTGGGCCGACCAGGACGAATTGGCAGACTTTCTGCACCTGGCGCGCGCCCTGCCCGTTCCTCGCTACGCGCAGGGCGAATGGCCCGTGCTGGCCGCACTCATCCGGGTCCTGAAGCACGCAGCCGTCGAGCTCGATCTGCTGTTCGCCGAACGCGGCAAGAGTGACTTCGCAGCCCTGAGCGACGCGGCCCAGCGTGGCCTGGGTGATGCTCAGACGGGCTTTAGCGATCTGGCTTTGTATCTGGATCAACGCATCCAGCACATTTTGGTCGATGAGTATCAGGACACGAATTGGGGCCAGTTCCATCTACTCGAGAAGCTTATCGGTGGCTGGCAGGGCGAGGGCGATGGAAAGGACGAGGCCCGCGGAAGCCGGTCGCTGTTCCTCGTCGGCGATCCCATGCAGTCCATCTACCGTTTTCGTGAGGCGGAAGTCGGCCTGTTCATGCGTACACGCGAGAAAGGCATCGGGACACAAGCCGTCGAATTCTGCCAACTCAGTCGTAATTTTCGCTCTCGCTCAGAAATCGTCGAGTGGGTCAATGAACACGTCGGGCCAGCGTTTCCAGCCGTAGAAGATATGGCAGCTGGCGCGGTTCGCTACGCGAGCTCGGAACCCGCCCGATCAACGGGTGGAAGTGTTCATATCCTGGCTCAGCCAGACCGTCCAAGTGAAGCTGACGCGCTCGCCCGTCAGATCGCAGACACGCTGGATCGCAACCCGGCTTACCAGACCGCGGTCATCGTGCGAGCCCGTTCGCATTTGAACGAGCTCATTCCGGCACTGAATCAACACGGCATTCGCTATCGCGCCGTTCGACTGGATCCGCTGCTGCAGCGACCCATCGCCCAGGACTTGCTCACGATGACCCGCTTGGTGCTCAATCCCGCGCACCCATCGGCACGCCTGGCCCTGCTCCGTTCGCCCCTCTGTGGTCTGACCCTGGATGCCCTGCATGCACTGACCGGCGACAAGCGAGATCCGCTGGCACCCAACGCACTGAATCGATTGAACGACGATGATCGGAGTCGAGCCAGCGGCGTCTACTCGGCCATTGAAGATGCCTATGCACTGCGAGGGCGCCTGTCCGTGAGGGATCGCGTGGAGGGCCTCTATCAGCGCTTGGGTGGCCCGCAAATACTGGCGGCCGACGTCACGGCAGCCCGCGACGCCCAGCGCTTTCTCGATATCCTGGAGCAAGCCGAACAAGAAGGCCTGCTGGCCGACTGGAACGGCTTCCTGGAACTCCTGGCCGCCCAACAAACCGAAGGCGACCCGCCCGATGAATCCGTACGTCTGGAGATTTTGACCATGCACGGCGCCAAGGGCTTGGAGTGGGACGCTGTCTTTCTGCCGGGCCTGGATCGTCAACCCGCCGGCGCGCGCCAGGAGTTGTTGTACTGGCTGCCCTTCACGCCGGATTCTGGCTACGAACAGGTTCTTCTGGCACCGCTGCGATCGGCCGAACAGGCCAGAAACACAGCCCTGATCGATCTGATTCAAGGCCAACGCAAGCTGCGCGAGGCTTATGAGCAGCAACGTCTACTTTATGTCGCCGCGACTCGGGCCAGGGAATCACTCTTCCTCAGCGCAGTGCTGGATCCCGACAAGGCCGACCCCAAGCCCGCCAAGGGCAGCTTGCTGGCCAGCCTCTGGAATCGCTGTGAGAGTGATTTCAAGGCAGCACTGAACCAGGCTGCAGCCGAAACGAAGGATTTGGAAACGCAATGCATCGAGTCCGAGCAGCACGACACCGGTCAACGCCTGCGACGCGTGGTGTCGAACTGGTCACCCGTACAAGCTCCGACGCTGGACTGGAAACCCGTCCTACCCTCGCGAGAGCGGCCCGTCGAGATCGAGTTCAACTGGCAGAACCGCCAGGCGCGCCGCAACGGCACCGTGCTCCACCGCGCGCTCGAAGAAATCGGCAGAGTTGGCCTCGAAAGTTTTCCCAAGGAACGACTGGCGAGCCTGCGCGATCGCATCCCCGGTCTACTCCAGGCCATGGGCACAGGTCAGGCCGAGTTGGGCGACTCAACTGATGTGGTGCGGTCGGCCCTGGATCGAACCCTGGCCTCAGAACACGGCCGCTGGATTCTGAGCGGCGAACACCCGCAACACGACTGCGAGCTGGCCCTGACTGGCGTCATCGACGGCGAACTGGTCAACGCCATCATCGACCGGACCTTCGTCGATCAGGACGGCGTGCGCTGGATCATCGACTACAAATCCGGTCACGCCCCTGTCGACGAGATCGAAGCCTTCCTCGAACGGGA
>JBCDLQ010000147.1:0-6029 GCA_039414335.1 Pseudomonadota bacterium
GCCGAGCTGGCTGGCACCGGAAGTGTTTGACCCGCTCCAGCAGCGCAGTCTTTTCCGGGCCGCGCCGCGCGAGGGCAACAGCTACGTCTACACGATCGATGTGGTCGGCACCTGCAATCTGCGCTGCCCGTCCTGTCCCGTAGGCAATCAACCCGACAGTCGGCGCAAGCGCGGCTTCATGCCCTTTGAGCAGTTCTCGAAGATCATCGACAAGATCAAGGCGGAGTCTCCCATTGAGTCACCGGAGATCTGGTTATTCAACTGGGGAGAGCCCTTATTACATCCTGAGCTACCCGCAATGATCAGCCTGCTCAGGCAGCACGGTCTGTCATCATTCCTTTCGACAAACCTCAACATCAAGAAAGGACTGGAAGAAACCATCGCCGCCGGCCCGGACACGATCAAGATTTCCCTGTCCGGCTTCAGCGATGAGACCTACAGCCGCACCCATACGCGCGGCAAGCTGGAACTGTTAAAGGCCAATTTGTATCGCCTTCGCGAACTGATCGACCACCATGGCGTCACCACCCAGGTCTGGGTCGGACAACATATCTATCGCCACAATCAGGATGACCTGCAGGCCATGGCGGCACTGTGCCGCGAATTGGAATTCGATCACCGACCAATCGCAGCCTTCTATCAGCCGCTGGAGAAACTGCTGGATATCGCAGAAGGCAGGATGATCGATGAGTCCGTGCTGAAGCTGATGTTGGAGCACCCGGCCGAATACATCCCGAAGATCGCAGGCAGCCGAGATTCGCGCTTCGACTGCGAGCTCCGGGCCAACCAGACGGTCATCAACCACGATGGACAGGTTGCACTGTGCTGCAGCGTCTACGAACCGGAAAACCTGTTGGGTGTGGACTTTCTGGAGTCGCCGCGTGAAGAGATCGAACAACGCAAGTATGCGCATGAAACCTGCGCGCGCTGCTATCGCGCCGGCCTCGCCTACCTACCCTCTCGCCTGGCCAGCAGTTCCCGATAGCACCGCGCCAGCTCGTCAGCAAGGCTTCGCGAGTCTCCCAGCATGCTGTCGGCGAATCCATTGATCAGCTTGCGACGCAAGTCCCTTCGATAGCCATGGTCGCGACCGAGTGAAACGGCCCTATCGACATAATCCTTGACCCGCTCACAAGACAGTTCTTCCAGATCCAGCGCGCGCAACATGGAATGGGTCTGACGGGATACGGCGCGAAGTTGCGCCAGGGTGACGACCGGCACGCCCATGCTCAAGGCTTCCAGTGAGGTCATGCCACCAGAAAACGGGAAGGGGTCCAGAGCGATATGGACGTCCCGGTAAGCCGCCAGCAGTTCCTGAAGAGAGCAGGCTCCCCGAAGAACGAGCTGCTCAGCAGATATTCCTGCGGCCTGGAAACGGCGCAACAGGCTCTGGCAGACATGCGGATCGGAAAGCGTCTTCCAGCGCAGCTCCAGCTCGCTTTGGGGCAACTCGCGCAGAATCTCAGCCCAGGCATCGATGACTTCGGGCTGCAGCTTGGCCGTATTGTTGAAGCAAGCAAGGCGCAGTGGCCCGTCGGCTTCCTCATTTGGAATCTCTGGCGCGTAGGGCAAGCGTCGGTAGCGGAAATGCGATCCCGGCAGCGACAGGACGGGCTCGGCAAAGGCATGCTCATGCCCTGGCGTGAGCTGATCTGCCCCCATCAGCAGGCCATCGAGACCTGGCACACCAATCGCTCCGAACCAACCGAGAAAGGACAGCTGGACTCGCGCCGGGCGACGCGCGATCACCCCCAGGCGGTTGTGGGCAGTGTGACCGGCCAGATCAACCAGCACATCGATACCAGCATCCCGAATGGCCTGTGCCAGGGCCTTATCGGAATGCCCGACAACGTCGTGCCATTCCAGGGGCAAGGCCCGGTACTCGTCACTCAACCAGTCGCTGCCGCGATGCAGATTCCAGATGCTGGCCTCAACGTGCTCGGGGTCATGGGAAGCAATGACGTCACGCAAGATGTAGCCCACAGGATGGGCGCGGAAATCGGGGCCCAGATAGGCCACCTTGATGGGTTGCTCCGATTCACGCGGCGCCAGGGGCGGCATCACTTCAACCTGAACGCTTCGGCCAAACTGCTCGGCCATCTTGCGCAAGGCGGTTGAATCCAGCTCGGGGTGATACTGCGCAATCATCAATCGATTGGAGTGGTATCTCAGCCGCTGCGGCTCCAGGGCCATGGCTCGCTCGATCGCATTGAGCGCCTGTACCGACAGCCCCAGATCCATCTGCGTCAGGGCCAGTTGAGACCAGGCGTCGGCCAGGGACGGATCCAGTCGAACGGCTTGGAGCAGCGCTTGCTGTGCGCGATTGATCATGCCCGCTTCGCGCGCTACGTGAGAGTCGAACAGATAGCTTTCGGCGTCGTCCGGTGCCAGGGACAGCACTTTCCTGGACGCGCCCTCAGCCTCCTCGAGGCGACCAGCCTGCAGGTGGCTGGCGCCGAGATTGACCCAGGCGCCAACATGATTCGCGTCAAGTCCCAGGGCATGCTCGGCCGCAAGCCGCGCCTGAGGTGCGTCACCGCAGCGTAAGTGCGCATAGGCCAGATTGCTCCAGACCATCGGGTCGTCCAGCCCTCCTTGCACCTGCTGCTGCAGCTCGTCTTTGATCTGATACCAGTCCTGCGCCATGCCTGCTCGAAGCTTGCCTGCCGAAGGTGTTCAGCCTAACGCGAATGGTTGGCCATGCGAAGTGAACCGACGGTAAGATGACACGGTCTGAATCGGCCCGACCTTGTCATGTATCGCTTTAGCCCGACCGAACTGTTCCGCACCAATGACGACTTCGAATATCGGGTCTACACCTTGCCGAACAGCGCCGGTCATTTCCTGATCGTGGACGACTTCTATGCCGATCCTCTATCGGTGCGACGGCTACTGCTGACCACGCCCTACCCCGCCTGGGAACGCGATACGAGCGGCACCAACCTTGAGGCCTATAGCGACTGTCGGCAGCACATCCAATTGCCTACGGACCAGGCCCAGAACGCGATTCGTGGTTTGAGCGAGCAGGCCCTGGGTATCCGGATCGCCGCCAATCGGCCAAATTTCGTCACCAACCTGTTTCGCAATCAGATCGAACCTCCGGCGACGGCGCAGCCGCGGCCACATGATGATGGTCGCTCCGTAGCCGCGATCGTCATGCTCAATCTGCCCGAAGAATGCGCGGGCGGCACGGCCTTCTACAGCAGCCGAAATCCGCTGGTCGCGCGGATGCCGGCCGATGCGAGTCAGTACCAGGTCATGCGCGGACAGATCTACACGCAAGATCGGGAAGAAGCCCGCGCGGGCTACTTTCTCGACGGGTGGGAAACCTACTGGGACCGAATCGCAACAGTCGATATGAAATTCAATCGCCTGCTGCTCTATCCGGGCCTGCAGTTCCACGGTCACTGGCACGTTCCGGGGAGCTTCAAGGAAAACTGGCGCTTGAATCAGACCTTCTTTTTCGATGACCCGGAGTTTCCGAGTTAGTCAGCCGTAAGACCTCACTCACGCAAGGCCGTCACGATGGGCATGCGGGCCGCGCGAATCGCCGGGGCCAGGCCGCCAATCAACCCGATGACCAGCGCCAGAATGATGCCCTGAATCAGCAGGTCGGGCGTTACGGCAAAGGCAAACACCACCTGGGTGAAGCTGGCGAAGTTCAAGGTCGAGACCGTCAGGCCGTTGAAGAACAGATAGGCCAGCAAGGCGCCCAGGAGGCCGCCGATCACGGCCAGCACGAAGGCCTCAAACATCACCGACACCACGATGGACCTCGGCGCAAAGCCCAGCGCCCGCAGCGTGGCAATTTCCCGCGACCGATCGGACACGGCCGAATACATGGTGTTCAACGCGCCGAACATGGCGCCCAGGGCCATCAGAACGGCGATGAAATAACCCACGATGGAAATGAAGCTCGTCAGCAGTTCGGACTGGGCAGAGAAATAGTCGGTCTCACGCTCGACCTGAACCGACAACCGGGGATCTCCAGTCAGCGTATCCTGCAGCGCATTGAACTGATCACCATCCTGCAGCTGTCCATATACGATCGAGAAGTTGTTGCCACGACGATAGGCGCCTTGCAGCACGGGCACATCAGTCCACAACTCCGACTCCGCTGCACCGCCGCCCGCTTCGAACAGGCCCACCACGTCCCATCGCTCGGTACCGAAAACCAACGTATTGCCAGGCACCAGGCCTTCGAACTGGCCGGCGGCACCGACGCCAGCGATCACCTGCTTGCGCCCGGGCTCAAACATGCGCCCTTCGACGATTTCAAAGCCCTGCCGGATACTCGGCGCATCCGCCTCAACGCCGCGGAACGGCACGTTCGCCGTATCGCCCGTCCCGATCTTGGGGATGTCGACCATGACGTAGACCTCGCGAGAAACGAGTACCAGTGCTTCAGACTGGGCGATGAGTCGAGACTGTTCGCCACTGAAGCCAGAGTCCAGCTCGGAACTGGAACCGGAACGCAGAATGACAACGTTATCTTCCTGCGCAGCACCCGCCAGTGTGGCGCGGAAGCCGTTGGCCATGCTGAGGACGGCCACGAGTACTGCTACAACACCGGCCACACCCACGATCGCCACCAGCGACGGCCCGAGGCGACTTGGAAGACTGCGTAGACTCTGCAGCGTAATTGCCCAGGTTTGTCCCATGATCAACCCCTCGCTAGAGCGTCAATAACCTTCAATCGGCCCGCCTGCCAGGCCGGCACGATGCCGGTCACAAGGCCCAGGCCGAAAGACAACAGCAGTCCAATCAAGGCCGCCGATGGTGCCATCGACAATCCCGGCAGGAACTGCGACAGTGAGGACGCAGCGCCTTCCATGAAGAGATAGCCCAAAGTCAAACCGATCGCACCTCCCAGCATCGCCACCAGGAGGCTTTCGCCCAGCACCATCAATAGGACACGCCGATCACTGAAGCCGATGGTTTTCATCACCGCCAGTTCAGACGTTCGCTCGCGTACGGCCTGAGCCATCGTGTTGCCGGTGATCAGCAGGAGCGTGAAGAACACGCAGGCCAGCACCATCCGCACCATCAGGCCGATGTTGCCGATCTGAGCAGCAAAGCCAGCCGTCCAGCCGGCTTCCGTCGAGCTCTTCGTTTCCGTCGGCGAGTTAGCGAAGCGTCGATCGATCGCTGTGGCCACCTGGTCCGCCTGATCAGGATCTTCAATCTTGGTCACGATCCAACCCACCGTGTCCTGGCCGAATGCACGCGACTCATTGAAATAGTCGTAGTGCATAAAAGCCTGCATTTCATCGGCGCGGTTTCCGCTGCCGGTGAAAATCCCTTCGATATCGACATCCCAGCTGAAGGAACCATCCTGTTGTGGATAAATGCTGGAAAACAGCGGAACACGATCTCCAATAGACCAGCCATAGGTCTCTGCCATTGCCTGGCCAATCATCACGCCAGTCTGGTTGGCCAGCAGACCGCGCCACTGTTCATCGGGAATCGAGTATTCGGGATACACCTCGCGCCAGCTTTCGAGATCTGTGGGAAACAAGCCGATCTGCTGACGATTATTCTGGTAGTACGCGCCGAACCAGGTCTGGTGTACGGCGGTTTCCACGCCCTCGATCGCTCGCACTCTCGCCACATAACTCAAGGGAATGGGCTGAATGAAGGAGACCCGATGCATGGTGATCAGGCGATCAGCACCGGCCAGCTCGACGCCCAGTGAGAAGGCGCGGCTCAGGCCCCCCAATAGGGAAAACAGGATGAAGGCAATGATAATCGACAGCAAGGTGAACAGCGTGCGCAGCTTTTTGCGCGTCAGATTCTTTCGGATCAGATGAAAGGATCCCATCAGACTGATCCGCTCATGGATCGATGATCCGAGGACTCAATCAGCCGGCCCTTGTCCATCTGCACCACGCGGCTGGCACGTTCGGCAGCGACCGGATCATGGGTCACCATCAGGATCGTCTTTCCATGGCGTTGATTGAGCGTGGACAGCAAGTCCAGAATTTCCCCGGCCGTCTCGCGGTCAAGGTCGCCCGTGGGTTCATCGGCGA
>JBCDLQ010000148.1:0-6016 GCA_039414335.1 Pseudomonadota bacterium
GAGCGCTTCATGGAGCGCTATGCCCCGAACGCCAAGGATCTCGCCTCCCGTGACGTGGTCTCGCGCTCGATGACCATGGAAATTCGAGACGGGAAGGGCGTCGGTCCGAAAGGTGATCACATCCACCTGAACCTCCAGCATCTCGGAGGAGAGGTCATTCACGAGCGGCTGCCCGGAATTGCCGAAACGGCCAAGATCTTTGCCGGTGTGGATGTGACGAAGGAACCGATTCCCGTGCTCCCCACCGTCCACTACAACATGGGTGGTATTCCGACCAACTATCACGGCGAAGTCGTGACCCTGAAGGACGGCGACCCGGATTCAGTCGTGCAGGGCCTGTACTCCATCGGTGAAGCGGCCTGTGTCTCAGTCCATGGCGCCAATCGCTTGGGCTCGAACTCGCTGCTCGATCTGATCGTGTTCGGTCGTGCCGTGGCCAAGCGCTGCGGCGAAACGATCAAGCCCGGCCAGGCCCACAAGACCTTGAGCCCTGATGTGGTGGGTGATCTCGTCGGAGAGTTCGACCGTCTTCGCCACGCGAAGGGCTCGACCTCGACGGCAGAACTGCGTGATCGCATGCAGCAGGTCATGCAGCAGGATGCGGCCGTGTTCCGGACCAGCGAGACGCTGGCAGAGGGCGTCGAGAAGATCAACGCCGTCAATGCCGCGTTCGATGATGTTCAGGTCACGGACCGGTCGCTGGTCTGGAATTCGGACCTGGTCGAGACGCTGGAGCTGCGCAACCTGCTGGCCAACGCGGTGACCACCATGGTCTCGGCAGAGAACCGCAAGGAAAGCCGCGGTGCTCACGCGCACGAGAACTTCCCGGATCGAAATGACGAGAACTGGCACAAGCACACCCTGATCTGGATAGATGGCCGGGGTGAGACGAAGATCGACTACCGGCCGGTGCATATGTACACGCTCAGCGACGATGTTGAAGTCGTTCCGCTGAAAGCCCGTACCTACTGATCGAAGAGCACAAAACAGGATACCGAGGACCGACATGGCTGAATTCAGACTTCCGAAGAACTCGCGCATTCAGAAGGGGAAGGTTCACAAGGCCGAGGGGGCCACGCGGACCAAGACATTCCGCATCTATCGCTGGGATCAGGATTCCGGGGAGAATCCCAGAGTCGATTCCTTCGAGGTTGATCTGGACCAATGCGGCCCGATGGTTCTTGATGCGGTCATCAAGATCAAGAATGAGATTGATCCGACGCTGACCTTCCGACGCTCCTGCCGAGAAGGCATCTGTGGTTCATGCGCCTTCAATATCGATGGCACCAATACGCTGGCGTGCACCACTGCAATCGACGAGATCAAGGGTGACGTGAAGATCTACCCCTTGCCGCACCTGCCCGTGATCAAGGACCTGGTGCCTGATCTGACGCACTTCTACGCGCAATACGCCTCGATTCGTCCCTGGATTCGTACGCAAAGCCCGGCTCAGCCCGACAAGGAACGCCTGCAGTCGCACGAAGACCGCGCCAAGATCGATGGCCTCTATGAGTGCATCCTCTGTGCCTGCTGCTCCACCTCATGCCCGAGCTACTGGTGGAACGGCGATCGTTACCTGGGTCCGGCGATCCTGCTTCAGGCTTACCGCTGGTTGGTCGACTCTCGAGATGAAGCGACGGGTGAACGGCTGGATGAATTGGAAGATCCCTTCCGCCTCTATCGCTGCCACACGATCATGAATTGCGCCCGCACCTGCCCGAAGGGACTGAACCCGGCCAAGGCGATCGCGGAAATCAAGAAGATGATGCTGGCGCGCCGCGGCGTCTGAATCACTTCCTGCGGCCACCATGACTGATCCTGCTTCGCAACTGCCGCGCCTTCGATGGCGGTGTCGCCGTGGCATGCGAGAGCTCGATGTCCTGATGACCAACTGGCTCGAGAAGGCTTATCTGGAGGCGAGTCCTGAGCTGCAGGCCGCCTTTGAATCGCTGCTGGATCAAGAAGATGATGCCATCTGGGACTGGATGATGGGCCGGGCCACGCCGCCCGATTCCCTGGCCGCTGTCGTCGCATCCATCTGTGAGCGACATGCAGGCCCCCAGCAATAACGCCCAACCTCATTCTGATATCGGCCCTGCCTATGTCCCGGCGATCGCCATCGCCGGACTGACGTTGATCGCGTTCTGGTCGATCCTGGTCAGTGGCTTGATGATTTGGCTGAAGGTTCTTCTGGTTGCCTTGCTGTTGCCCTATGCCTTCCAGGCCGTTCGTCACTGCATCAAGCCGTCCATCAAGCGTCTCATCTGGCGGGAGCAGGACCTGCTGTTGCAAACAGTAGATGGCGTTCAGACCAGCTGCCGTCCCTTACCGGGCTCCTTCGTTTCTCCCGCCTTTCTAGGTCTGAAATTGATCGCTCGTGGCGGGCAGCGGGCACGGCTTGGACTGTTCCGCTCACAGCTCTCTCCAGAGTTCTGGCGCCAGTCGATGATCAGGTTACGACGGGAAGAGCTCGACTGAGCGGCGTCTGGCTGTGCACGGTCGCGATGCCGTTGTATTCGATAGATCGATTAATGAGCGGTGAGGGTGTCAAGGGTCAGCGGGCGCTGGATCTGATTTCCGTAGCCAGCGTCGAGCCAGGCGGATCATCAGGACTGCAATCAGCATAATGACCAGCAGGCCGAAGATTACCGGGATCAGGAACGCCATGATCACCGCGAACAGACTGCCGCCGGTTTCTACGGTCGCCAGGATGGGGTTGGCCAGGCCGCCTGTCGTTGCTGTCGATGCGCCTCGCGCAAGGACCGTACTGCTCTGAACAATGCCCGCTGTACCGCCGCCCAGCAAAACGGCGGTTGCCCAGTGGCTGGGTGCGCTGAGTTCCGGCATCAATGAAGAGACGATCACGGTCCCGCCGGCCATGGCGGCTGGTGTGGCCAGCGTATCCAGCAGGTTGTCGACCAGCGGGATGTAGTAAGCAGAGGCTTCGAGCAAGGCTGCAACGCCTACCACGATCAGCACCGGTTCGCTGCTCATCCAGGCGAATCCTTCGCCGAGATCAACCACACCAAAGTAGGAAGCCAGTCCGACACCGAGCAGCGGCAGGAACACGCGCAGGCCGGAAGCCGCACTGAGGCTGATCCCTGCCATCAGAGCCGAAAACATGCTGAGGTCGGAAGCGGTTTCGATCATCGGTGCTGGACGCTGAGATTTCCGGCCAGTCTAGCCTTTTCCGCGCGTACGTGTTTTGTCCTTTCTGGCGTTCTTTTCGAGGAACTCGATGATCAGCCCAGCGACGTCCTTGCCGGTGGAGGACTCGATACCTTCGAGCCCAGGAGAGGAATTGACTTCCATGATCAGCGGGCCATGGTTCGAGCGTAGCAGGTCAACACCCGCCACATTCAGGCCCATGATCTTGGCCGAGCGAACAGCCACGGCTCGCTCCTGTGGGGTGATCTTGATCAGCTCGGCCGACCCACCGCGATGCAGATTGGAGCGAAACTCACCGGGCTTGGCCTGGCGCTTGATGGAGGCGACGACCTTGTCGCCAACCACGAAACAGCGAATGTCGGCGCCGCCCGCTTCCTTGATGTATTCCTGCACCATGATTGAGACATTGAGGCCCATGAAGGCTTCGAGCACGCTCTCGGCGGCCTTCCTGGTTTCGCAGAGCACGACGCCAATTCCTTGCGTGCCCTGCAGAAGTTTTGCGACGAGCGGGGCGCCGCCGACCATCTTGATGAGGTCGCCGATGTCGTCCGGTGCGCGAGCGAATCCGGTCACGGGCAGGCCGATGCCTTTGCGCGCCAGAAGCTGGAGCGAGCGCAACTTGTCTCTCGAACGGGTGACGGCGACGGACTCATTGAGGGGAAAGGTTCCCATTATCTCGAACTGTCTGAGGACGGCGGTTCCATAGAAGGTGATGGAGGCGCCGATTCGCGGGATTACCGCATCGAAGGGCTCGAGCTGCTCGCCGCGATAGTGGATGGTCGGGCGATGCGATGCGATGTTCATGTAGCAGCGTGCGGTATCGACAACCCGAACCTCATGACCGCGTTCCTCGGCGGCTTCCACGAGCCGACGAGTGGAGTAGATCGACTTGCTGCGGGACATGATGGCGATGCGCATGGAAAATCAGTCTCCGAATTCAGTCCAGATGTGGCCGGCCCTGAAGGAAGGTGCGAGCCGGATAGACCAGGCAATGATCCTTCATGGCAACGCGTCCAAGCAACATCCGATATCGCATGCGTTCACGATTGGTCAGGGTGATGTCCACGGGCCAGCGATTGTGTCCGATGACCAGATCGGTTCTGATCGTCAGGCGTCGTTCCGCCTCACCCGATGAACTTCGTACGGTCCGGCTGCCCAGTAGTTCACATTCACAGATCTGATCCCTGACGGGCTCCGGATGCCCCAGGTGGACTCGGAAGCGGACGAAGTCGACGCCATCACGCTGGAAGGTCTCGATATCGCTGGCGTGCAGTGCGCAGGTTCTGGCGCCGGTGTCGACGCGAGCACGAAGCCTGGAAATTCCCAGCTGGGGCAGGGCAATCCACTCGCAGGCCCCGATGATCATATTGGGTGCGAGTGGGGTCTTCATGATTCAGGATCCGAGAGATTCAAAAGGCAAAACGGGCACCATTCGGTGCCCGTTGTCTGCAGCGAAGGTCTGCTTCGGGATCACTCAGCCCGAGCCAGATCGTCTAGCATGGCCTTGAGGAAGCGTGCGGCTTCTCCGCCTGTGCAGGCCCGATGGTCGAAGGTCAGCGACAGGGGAATCATGCGGTGCACTTCCACGCCGCCGAGTACGGGAACGACTTCATTACGCAGGGCGCCCGCCGCGACAATGGCCACGCAGGGCGGCGTGATCACGGGCGTGGCATAGCGACCGGCAAACTTCCCGAAATTCGACAGGATGATCGTGTAGTCCTTGAGATCCTCCGGCGGAATCGAGCGGTTGCTGGCGTTCTCGCGCAGGCGGTTGATCTCGGCGCGAAGGCCAGCGCGATCGGCCTGATTGACGTTGCGCAGGGCGGCAACGAACAAACCGTCCGGCGTATCGACCGCCATGCCTACGTGCATGTTCTTGTGGATCATGCGCATGCTGTTGTCGCCGTCGTACCAGGCGTTCAGGCCAGGTTCGGCCTGGGCGCCGGCCCACAGGGCACGGAGCAAGCGAGCTGTGATGTCCTCGCCTGGAGCCCAGGCGTGGATGTCGGCATCGTCCATCAGGGTGGTCGGGACCACGGACTTGTGAGACTCGCTCATGACGCGTGCCATCGTGCGGCGTGTTCCTCGAACCGGTTCCCAATCACCGCTGGGGGCAGCTTCGGCGGGTGCAGGTTCCGGCGAGGCTGCCGGTGTCGGCGCGGGTGCTGCTGGGGTGGGTGCCGGTGTATCCGCGACGGGCGCGCTGGGCGCCGGGGTCGTCGCCGGCCCGGCTTCAGCGGCTTTGCGCACATCGCCTGCGGTGACGACGCCGTTGCTTCCGGACGCTGTGATCGTGCTCAGATCAACCTTCAGCTTTCTGGCCAGGGCACGAACCGCCGGAGTCACTTTGACGCCGCCGACGGTGCTCGTTCGCTCGCTCAGGACTTCATTGGAGGCCTGCACATTGCCGACCACGGTGCCCGTATCAGCGCGTGTATCGACAGCCGGTTCCGAAGGTTCGGTTTCGGCGGGTGGTTCCGGCTCGCTTTCTGCTGCTGGCTGCGGCTCGGGTTCGGGGTCCTTTTTGAAGGATCCCAGATCCACGTCTTCCTCTTCGACAATGTCATCGCCGCCGATTTCCGGTTCTGCTTCTGTCGTGGGTTCCGGAGCCGGTTCTTCTGCCGGCGCTTCTTCACCGTCGACGAGGAATTCGGCCAGCGGCGCGCCGGTCAGGATGACATCGCCCGCCTGACCGTGGAACTTCGTGACCTTGCCCGCATAGGGACTGGGCACTTCGACCACTGCCTTGGCGGTTTCCATGGAGACCAGCGGCTGGTCCAGCTCGACCGTGTCACCTTCTTCGACCAGCCATTCGACGATTTCAGCGTCCGGCAGGCCTTCGCCCAGA
>JBCDLQ010000149.1:0-6014 GCA_039414335.1 Pseudomonadota bacterium
TGAACACAGTGAAGATCAACTCAGCGCCGTGCTCAGCCATAAAGCCCTTGCTGCCCAATCAGGCGGCGAGGGCATCGAACGCTGGCGGAGATCGCCCGCGACTTGAAGTTGAGCGAATACCTGCGCCTGGGGCAGGGTGAGCAGAAAAGCGGCGGCTATCTCAGGGAATCGATTCTGGCGGATGTGATCGAGGCCCTGATCGGTGCGGTCCTGCTCGATGGCGGCTTTCATGAGGCGCGGCGGGTGGTTCGGTCTTTGCTCGACGAATTGGAGCATGAGCTGCCGGAAGCCGATTCCCTCAAGGATCCCAAAACGCGGCTGCAGGAGTGGCTGCAGGGTCGTGGACACGACCTGCCCGAGTATCGGGTTCTGGAGGAACATGGAGCCGATCACATCAAGCGTTTTGAAGTCGAGTGTCGGGTCGGTGAACTGGCCGAACCCGTTCAGGCGGAGGCAGGTTCCCGACGCAAGGCCGAGCAGGCAGCGGCGCGCCTGATGCATGCACGCCTGACCCAGGGCGCACCATCATGAGTCGTTTCGGACACGTCGCCTTGATCGGCCGACCGAACGTGGGCAAATCCACCTTGCTGAATCGCATCGTGGATGCGCCGGTGGCAATTGTTACCCACAAGCCGCAGACCACCCGCCATCGAATCATGGGGATTCATACGGATGAGCGTGGTCAGGTTGCCTTCGTGGACACGCCAGGACTGCATCGTCGGCGTGACCACGCGCTCAATCGACGACTCAACCGGATTGCCGCCGATACCAGTCGCGGAGTCGACGTGCTGGTGCTGGTGCTGGATGCGAGCCGCCAGACCGAAGAAGATGATCTGGCGCTCGCCCAGGTCGAACAGCACGAAGGCCCCAGCCTGCTGGTGATCAACAAGATCGACCTGCTCAAGCACCGCGCTGATCTGCTGGCCTTGACCCAGAAATGGGCGGAACTCGCCGATTTCCAGGCCGTGGTCTACGTTTCTGCGCTCAAGAACGACGGTATCGATGAACTGCTGAAAGCCGTCTTTTCAGTGTTGCCCGGAGGTCAACCCGCCTACTCGGAAGACGAATTCACCGATCGTTCCGAGCGATTCCTGGCCGCGGAGATGGTGCGGGAGCAACTGATGTTGATGTTGCACCAGGAGATTCCCTACGGACTGAGCGTGGTGATCGAACGCTTCGAGCGCAGTCCCCAGCGGATCGAGATCGACGCTCTGATCGTGGTCTCGGAAGACCGTCACAAGGGCATGGTGATCGGGCGCCAGGGCCAGGTGCTGAAACGGGTCGGGACCCGGGCCCGAGTCGCTATCGCGGACCTGTTGGGGCAGCGCGTTCACCTGAATCTCCACGTGCGAACGCGCAAGGGCTGGATCGATGATGAGGGTCAGCTCGATGATCTGGGCTATGCGCGCTGATGCGCGTTACTGATCAGGCCTGCTGGATACTGCACCGACGGCCCTGGAGAGAATCCAGCCTGCTCCTTGAGGTCTTTAGTCGAGACCACGGCCGGATTGGTCTTGTCGGGCGCGGCGCCCGCGGGCCTCGATCGCCCTCGCGCGGATTGACCGAACCCTTCATCCTCCTCCAGTGTTCCTGGAGCCGTCGCGGCGAGCTGGGAACGCTCACGGGGCTGGAGGCGAGCGGAGGTCGGGTTCCACTGCAAGGCCAGGCCCTGTGGTGTGGCCTGTACGTCAACGAGCTGATCCTGACCCTGTTCGAGCGCGACGATCCGTCACCGGAGCTGTTCGATCACTACAGCGCCTGCCTTCCTCGCCTGTCCAACAAGGATGATCAGCTCATCGCCCTTCGCCAGATCGAGTTGTCGATCTTGGCCACACTGGGTGTGCTTCCGGACCTGAGTGCCACGGCCGACGGCGATGAATCCGTGTTGCCGAATCGTCTGTATCATGTGGTTCCCGAAGCGGGCCTAGTGCCCGTCAGTCAGCGCGGAAGCGACGTCGTTGCCGGTCGCGCCGCCCTGCTGCTCGCCGGCGAGCTGACGGGTGATTTCGATGCGCAGGCGCGGCGCGATGCCCGGATTCTGACCCGGCGTCTGATCGAGCATCAGCTCGCCGGTCGCACGCTGAAAACGCGCGAGCTGTTTCGCCAGGGACCCGTTCGCGGTCCCCAGTAATGGCTATTTGAGAACTGGTTTTTTACGGAGTGACAACATGAATCGATTGCTGCTGGGTGTGAACATCGACCACGTGGCAACCTTGCGGCAGGCCCGCCTGGGCCAGTCGCCGTCGGTCGTCGAGGCGGCCGCGCTAGCCGAGCGCGCCGGTGCGGATGCGATCACGATCCATTTGCGTGAAGATCGCCGCCACATCCAAGATCGCGATGTCGAGTTGCTGGCCGAGTTGATCACCACTCGGATGAATCTCGAGCTGGCCGTGACCGATGAAATGCTGGTCTTCGCCGAGCGAATCCGACCCAGCGATGTCTGCCTGGTGCCGGAGCGGCGGGAAGAGTTGACGACCGAGGGTGGTCTGGATGTGATCGGCGCGCAACCCAGAGTCAAAGAAGCCTGTCAGCGTCTGGCTGCGGCAGGTGTTCGGGCCAGCCTGTTCATCGATCCTGATCCGGCGCAACTGGATGCCGCCGTGGATTGCGGTGCGCCCGTGGTGGAACTGCATACGGGGCAATATTCCGACACGTCCGGAACCTCGCAACAGCGCGAACTGTCAAGGATTTCGCAGGCCGTCGACCACGGTAAGAACATCGGATTGATCGTCAACGCCGGCCACGGACTGAACTACCACAACGTTGAAGCGGTCGCCGAACTGGCCGATATCGCCGAGCTCAATATCGGCCACAGCATCGTCTCGCGCGCGGTCATGGTGGGGCTGACTGAGGCGGTGCGAGAAATGAAGCGCCTGATGAGTGAGGCGCGCGCCGGGACCGCGTGAGATTCATTGGCGCAGGGCGGCTCTGGTCGCTTGCGCGGAACGCATGAAATCGACCCAGTCCTCGGCCAGGCGGTCAGGCGAATCTGCCTCGAGAGCGGCCATCAGGGATTGGCAGCGCAGGGCCAGATTCCTTGCCCCGGCGAATCCGGCTGCACCGATCCACTGATGCAGCAGGGCGCGAAGCGTCGTATGGCGACCTTCGATCATCAGCTGTTCGACGTCTCCCAGGCGCTCATCCAGTTCATCGGCCAGTCGCAGCTTCATGCGTGTCACCAATTCTATCTGGTCGTTGCAGGTTTCCAACGCCGCAGCCTGGTCGACGAGCGGATTACCGGCTCGTTGCTGGCGAATCGCGTGCGGCTTTGAATCGAGACCCAGATAGCGGACCAGCTCGCGACCGAGTTCATCCAGTTCGATCGGCTTATTGAGAATTCGAAGAAAGCCCGCCTTGCGGACTCGATCATGTTCTTCGGCACGCGTATCGGCGGTCAGGAATACAAATTCATACTCGGACTGACGAGTACCCAGTGCCTGAATGGCAATCGCGGTCTCAAGCCCGTCCATGATCGGCATATGCAGATCCATCAGGATCAGGTCATACTCCCTTTCGCGGCACCGATCGATGGCTTCGGCACCCGAGGCGACTGCTTCGATCCGGGCCCCGAAGGTGCCCAGACCGGCACGGAGAAACTCCCGATTGATCGGATGGTCATCGACCACCAACAGGCGCAGCGAGTCCAGCGGCGATTTAGAGAATGAAGTCAACACGCACGCACTATAGCCTTGTCGGACGCGCTGGCCAATGGCTGCTCTGCCTGATCGTTCTGGCAGCGCTTCAAGGTGGCTTGCTCGCCGCCGAGCTGCGCCTCGACAGCGGTCCGGGTCGCGCCGGCCCGATCAGCTGGACGAGCGCATCGCTGCAGTATTCTGGCGCTTCGGCGGAGGCCTCGGGCTGGTCGTCAACATTGAGCGATGTCAGGCTGGCGCTGGGCGCGAACTCCGAGATGGCGCTGCAGCGTGTTCTGATCGAGTGCCCGGGCCGGTCCACGCCCGCCGGTGGCCTGCCGGCCTGTGAATCGGGCCGCTTGAGCTGGACGATGCCCGGCGGCGATCGCTTTGAGGCCGCGCTCGTACTGATCCGGCAGGATTCCGATCTGGTGTTTGATCTGACGCACGAGGCCTTGCAGCTGGAAGGCGTGTGGCGGCTCTCGGACGCCCGGCTTGGGGGCTTGCGGCTGCAGGTCGACGAGCTCGATCTAAGTCTGCTTCAGGCTGTGCTGTCGCCCTGGATCGAGCTTGATTATCTGGCGGGTCGCATCAGCGGCAGTGCAACGCTCGATGATCGATCTCTGAGCGGTTCCTGGCAGGTCGAACGGTTCGGCTTCGACGGCGATCAGGGACAGGTCGCGGGTGACAGCGTTGCCTTGACGGTCCAGACCCAGGGGCAGCTGGACGATGATCAGCAGCGCCTGCGTCTGGATCTGATCCAGACCGGTGGCGAATTGCTGTTCGGTCCGCTCTATCTACCCACACCCGGTTCGCCGATCAACTTGGTGCTGGAACTGAGCCGTCGGCCCGGCGAGCTGTCAATCGACGGTCTGCGCTATGAGCATCCCGATGTCGTCACTCTGCAGGCCGAAGGGCAGATTGCCCTGGAAGACAGTCTCTGGTCCTTGACCGAGGCACGTCTGACGGGGCTTGAGGCTGATCTGTCGCGGGCCTGGCCGCGCTGGGTCGAGGGCCTGGCAGCTGGAGTCGGTTTTGCCGATCTGGGTGCCCAGGGCCAGGTCAGCGCCTCAGGATTCTGGCGTGGCGGCGTCATCGAGAATCTGGAGACGCGCTTCGAGGATTTCTCACTCAGAGACCCGCAACAGCGAATTGCCGTGCAATCGGCGTTCGGTGGTCTGGAGCTGACCGCGGAGACCGGACGCCTGGCCCTGGACCTGAGCGCGATGGAGCTCTATGGCTTGCCCTTCGGCGCGACGCGGTTTCGAGCCGTTCAATCCGATCGGCTCGGCGGCTCGGGCTGGGAGCTCAGCGAGACGGCTCGCCTGCCGCTGCTCGACGGCGCCGTTCTGATCGAGCGCCTGAACCTGCAGCCCGGCGGCGAGGATCAAGCGCTGTTCATGGATGCGAGTATCGAGCCCCTGTCGCTGGAATCACTGACCCAGGTTCTGGGTTGGCCACAGTTCGGCGGACAGCTCGCCGGTCGCTTTCCGGGGATCGAGCTCAGGGGCGATCGACTCGACTTTTCAGGCGGTATCACCGTTGATGCCTTCTCGGGCCAGGTTCGCATGAGCGAACTGGTCGTCGAGCGACCTTTTGGCACCTTGCCGGCACTTGCCACCCAGGTCGAAATCGAGCGCCTGGACTTGCTTGAGCTGACCGGCGCTTTCAACTTTGGGCGCATGGAAGGACAGCTCTCCGGCGAGATGCGCGATCTGCGATTGCTCGACTGGCGACCGGTCGCGATGGATACACGCCTCTACACCCATGAGGACGCGCCCAGTCGCCGGATTTCGCAGCGCGCCGTCAACAATCTGTCGAACCTCGGCGGCAGCCTGGGCGGTGCCTTGATCAACAATACGGTGCTGAGTGTCTTTGATGACTTTCCCTATCGCCGTGCCGGGCTCAGCTGCCGCTTGAGCAACAACATCTGTTACGTGGGTGGGGTCGCCGAACACAGCTCCGGTGGCTTTTATATCGTCGAGGGACGATTGCTGCCACGCCTGGACATCATCGGTCACCGGCGACTGGTGGATTGGCCGCAGCTGATCGCCCAGCTGGTGGCAGCGACTCGCTAGTCCGGCTGCTGCAGGAATGTCTTGACCTGGACCTTGCGAATGCGTTTGTCGGCGAGGTCCATGATGGTGAAGATGTGGTCGCCGATGCGCAGGCTGGTCCGGCCGTGAGGGATGGATTCTAGAGCCTCCAGCAGCAGGCCGTTGACCGTGTTCGGGCCCGTAGTAGGCAAATCCCAGTCCAGTCTGCGGTTGAGCATTCGGACCGTGGCGGCACCGTCGATGATCCAGCTGCCGTCCTCCTGCTGCCGGATGCGGCGCTGGCGGCTTCCGCCCTCGGTGGTGTACTCGCCGACGATCTCCTCCA
>JBCDLQ010000150.1:0-6012 GCA_039414335.1 Pseudomonadota bacterium
ATGACCAGTGATCCCTCAGTCTGTCGAGAGCCGCCGGTGGTCGTCGAGAGGATCTGCGAATCCCGCGTCCCGGGGAGAGAAGACGTGATGCGTCGCTTCCTGAGTTGTGAAGGCGATCTGGACCAGATTCGGGGTGAGACGGTCGCTTTCACCGATCCGAACAGTACTTCCGGGTTCCTGTTCCCTGCCGTTCAGCTCTTGGACATGGGCATTGACCCCGAGCGCGACGTCAATGGACTGTTCGTCGGCGCGCACGACGCCGCTGTACTGGCGGTCTACGGCGGCGACACTCGCTTCGGTGCAGCCTACGAAGATGCAAGAAACATGCTGTGCAACCAGTACCCGGATATCGGCGAGCAGGTCATTGTCTTCGACTTTGCGCCGACGATTCCGAATGATGGTGTCCAGCTCAGACCCGATCTTCCACCGGACCTCAAGGAAGCCATCATCCAGGCCTTCCTCAAGCTCACCAACGAGCAGTCCGACCTGCCCGATGACGAAAAAATTCTGTGGGTGCTTTACGAGATCGACGGCTTCCAGCGATTCGAGCCAGGGACCTATGATCCCGTGCGCTCGGCCTATGAAATCATTCGCCAATAGGGGATGCAATGAGTGAGAATCTGACCAATTCCGGCGCTGGCACGATCCGCTTCAGCAAGGCCGGGATCGTGTATCCGAATGGCGTTGTGGGTATGAAGAATCTCGACCTGGAGATTCGGCCGGGTGAGTTCGTTGTGGTTGTTGGATCTTCCGGAGCCGGTAAATCAACCTTGCTGCGTTCGATCAACGGCCTCAACAAATTGACCTCGGGAACCGTTGAGGTCGACGGGCAGCCGATGCCGCAGAGCGATGGACGCGAATTGCGTGAACTGCGCAAGCGGGTCGGCATGATTTTCCAGGACTTTCGTCTCGTCAAGCGCTTGACGGTGATGTCGAACGTTCTGATTGGCCGATTGGGCCACGTCCCCTCCTGGCGAACCCTGCTCAATCTGTGGCCGGTCAAGGACCGCGAGATCGCCCTCAAAGCGCTGGAGCGCGTGGGAATCCCGGACAAGGCCTGGACCAAGGCCTCGGATCTGTCGGGCGGTCAGCAGCAGCGCGTCGGTATTGCCCGCGCACTGGCCCAGGAACCGGACATCATTCTGGCCGACGAGCCGGTCGCATCACTCGACCCGGTCACGACCCATCAGGTCATGCAGGATCTGGTTCGGATCAATCGCGAATTGGGTATCACCACGTTGGTCAATCTGCATTTTCTTGATCTGGCCCGCGAGTACGGACAGCGGATCATCGGGCTGCGCTTCGGTGAACTGGTATTCGACGGTTCGGCTGACACGGTGACCGACAAGGACTTCGAGGAAATCTATGGCCGAGAAGTCAGCAAGGACGATGTGTTGAACGAGGACGCCGTTCAGGGATGAGCAGGGCCAATCTCAATTCCTTGCCCGCCAAGCCGCCGCGCAACTGGCCGCTCTGGCTGGGCGTGATCGGATTCCTGGTGGCCATGACCTTATGGTCGGCCGCTGGCATTGGCTTTTCCCTGTTCGAACTGGTCTGCAACATCACGCGCGGATCGCGCCTCCTCGAGGAATCCTGGCCGCCTGATTTCGGATTCATTCCGAGGCTGTTCCAGCCGTTCATGGAAACGATCTTCATCGCCATTATCGGAACCGTCGTTGGAGGCATCCTGGCGATTCCGATTGCCATTCTGGCCGCAAGAAACCTGACGCTGGGTCCCGTGGTCTGGTTTCTCGATCGCAACTTCATGAATGTGCTGCGCACCTTGCCGGATCTGTTCTGGGCCATGCTGTTTGCGACGGCGGTGGGTTTCGGGCCCGTCGCCGGTGCCCTGGCGCTGTCCGTATTCACGATCGCGGTGATTTCCAAGCTCTGGTCGGAGTCGCTGGAGGCGATCGACATGGGTCTGCCGGAAGCGATCCGTTCCGTCGGCGGTACCTGGCGGGAGATGATCCAGTTTGGCGCCATGCCGCAGGGGCTGCCGCACTATGTGTCCTATGCGCTGTATGCGTTCGAGCTCAATGTGCGTGCCTCGATGGTGCTGGGTCTGGTCGGTGCTGGTGGTATCGGCATGATTCTCAAGACCCAGCAGGCCAACTTCGAATATGAGCGCGTGACGATGATCATCCTGGCCGTGCTGATCGCGGTCTTGATCATTGAAGAAATTTCCGAAGCAATCCGTCGTAGGCTGACATGAGTGACTATGCTCTGAAAGCCCCGGGACAGCGTGTCGGTTGGGCGACCTGGACAACCTTCATCATCGCAGCGCTGTTCGTGGTGTCGCTGTGGGCAATCGAATTCTCACCGGCCATCATGCTGCAGGTGCCCGGCAAGGTGGCGGAGGATCTGAAGGCCTACTATCCGCCGGATATGGCCTACGGCTGGGAGGCGGTGCTGCCGGCGATCATCGAATCGATCCAGATCGCCTGGATCGGCACCATCATTGCCGCGATTCTGTCCCTTCCGCTCGCCTTGTTTGGTGCGCGCACCCTGTTTCCGCGCGCAGCACGAGTCGTCAAGTTCATCTCAGCGACCGCCCGTGCCTTCCCCGAGATTCTGCTGGCTATTTATTTTGTTCCCATCGTGGGGCTGGGCGCATTTGCCGGCGCCCTGGCCATCGGAATTTCTTCCGTCGGTATGTTGACCAAGCTGGGTGCTGAAGTGGTGGATTCCATTGACTTCGGCCCGGTCGAGGCGGTGGAAGCCAGCGGCGGTTCGCGCGTTGTGGCGCTCAGATATGCCGTGCTGCCGCAGGTGCTGCCTGAAATCGTCGCCCACTGGCTGTTCCGATTCGAACTCAATATCCGCGCATCAGCGGTCTTGGGTGTGGTCGGTGCCGGTGGTGTCGGCGGCGTCCTGCTCAATACGCTCAGCTATCGCCACCTCGAAAAGGCCGCAGCCGTCCTGCTGCTGACCATCGTCGTGGTCCTGGCCATCGACATGATCTCCGGCGCCATCCGCCGCCGCATCATCAACAGCTGATCTTCTTTGTCACCGGAGCATTAAGGCCTCTCGCAAAGGCGCAGAGGCGCAAGGGTTCAGAGAAATGAGGGTTAAAACCGGAGGCGGTTCAGAGAGTGAGTGGGATAGAGGTTGGCACCAACTACTAACCCCTTGAACATTGCGCTCTTTGCGCCTCAGCGCCTTCGCGAGAGGCATTTTAGGCGGCTGCAGCCAGGCTTCCTAGACCCGATAGGTGATGAGTTTCATCAGGCCGGCGGTGGCTGCCATGATGCCCTGGACCGGGGCGGGCAGGGTGCGGGCGCCCTGTTCGACGGCCATGTCCGCATGGCGAGCTTCGTCTTCCTTCATCTGGGTCACGATGGCGCGTGAGCGCTGGTCCATGGCCGGCAGGCTGTCCAGGTGGTCATCGAGATGAGCTTCGACCTGGCGTTCCGTGGCCTCGACGAATCCCAGGCTCCACTTGTCGCCCATGATGCCGGCGAAGGCGCCGATCGAGAAACTACCGGCGTACCAGAGCGGGTTGAGAAAGCTGGGGCGATCGCCTAGTTCATCCAGACGTTCGGCGCACCAGGCCAGGTGGCCTTCTTCTTCCCTGGCAGCTTCGGCCATTTCCTTGCGAACGTGGTCCGACTTCGCCGTTGCTGCTTGCCCGGCGTACAGCGCCTGCGCGCAGACCTCTCCCGTGTGGTTGATGCGCATCAGCCCACCAGCATGGCGTCGTTCTTTTTCGTCCAATTCATGGTCGGGTGTGTCGCCGGCCGGGGAGGGCTGGGTGCCCGTCGGTGCCGGCCCCAGCGCTACGCGCAGGGCCTGGTCGGCATGTCCGATCCATTCATCGATCAGAGAAGGGTGTCGCATCTCGGTTTTCCTGGGTGGCCAGACCTGTCATTGTAGGCAAGAACACGAGAGTATCGTATGGAAAGCGATGAATCGTGGGTCACCGAACTTGCTGGCTTCTGTCGCTATAATCAGCGCCCGAATTGACTGCCAGGCCACGCTCATGACCCTTATTCGATTGATTCTTGTCGCGCTTGCGGCGCTGATCGCTTTTCCCGCTCATGCCGACTTCACCGGAAACGGTGAGCTTGGCTTGCTGTTTTCTCGTGGAAACAGCGAAACCGAGACCTTCAATACTGCGCTCAATCTGACCTACGAAGAGGGCGCCTGGCTGAACGAGTCCACTGCCAGCTTCGTCTTCGGCCGGGATGATGGCGAGGAGAACTCGAATCGTTTCGTTGCGACCAATCGCACCAACTACAGCTTCAGCGAGCAGAGCTATGTCTTCGGTGCCATCCGCTACGACCGCGACAAGTTCTCTGCATTTCGTTATCAGGGCAGTGTGGCCCTCGGCGTGGGCCGAATGTTGATTGACAATGAACGGCATCGGCTCAGCATTGAAGCGGGGCCGGGTTTTCGATTTGCCGAACGCCGTGAAACGGGTGAGTCTGAGGATGAAGTCATCGCCCGAGGCTTCGCGGACTACGGCTGGACCATCTCTGAAACGACAGAGCTGACGAATCGATTGCTGGTCGAGTCAGGCTCCGACAACACCTTTGCCGAGAACGTCCTGGGTCTGACGGTGGCGATCAACTCGAACATGGCCCTCAAAGCGGGCGTATCCGTTCGCCACAACACGGATGTTGATCCCGGGCGCGACAAGACCGACACGCTGACCACGATGAATCTGGTTTACAACTTCGGCGAGTGACCATGGGCTATTACCGACAGCACTACTTCTTTTGCACGAACGAGCGGCCCGAGGGCGCAGAACGTCCGTTCTACGGGCAGTGCGATACGGCGCGTCTGCGCACCTATTACAAGACGCGAGTCAAGGAAAAAGGGCCTGAACAAGGGCCCCGAGCGCGTGCGGATCAAACGTGCTGATTGTCTATACCGTAGGGGTCTGGTACACCTTCATTGATCAGGGCGATCGGGATGTGATTCTCGAATCCCATCTGGTCGGTGGGCAGGTTGTGGAACGTCTGCTGCCGCCTCCGGAAAGCGAGTAGAAAAACGTCTGAGCAGGGCGTTGCGTTGCCTGAGAAGTTACTGTAGAATTCCCGCTCTTTCGCGCAGCATTCATATTCAAGCGAGACAGTTTCATGAAAACCTACAGCGCCCGCCCGGCAGATATTCGGCGTGAATGGCATCTGGTCGACGCCGACGGCAAGACCTTGGGTCGTCTGGCCACGGAGATTGCACGCCGCCTGCGAGGCAAGCACAAGCCGGAATACACGCCGCACATGGACACCGGTGACTACATCGTGGTCATCAACGCCGAGAAGATCCATGCGACTGGCCGCAAGATGAGTGACAAGATGTACCACCATCACACCGGCTACATCGGCAATTTGAAGTCCATCAGCCTTGAGAAGCTGCTGGCGCGCAAGCCCGAGCGCGTAATCCAGCTGGCCGTCAAAGGCATGATGCCGAAGGGTCCGCTGGGACGCGAAATGCTTCGCAAGCTCAAGATCTATGCCGGCAGCGAGCATCCGCATGCCGCCCAGCAGCCGCAGGCGCTGGACCTGTAAATTAAGGATTGATGAATCATCATGGCAACTGAACAGTTTTACGGCACTGGCCGACGCAAGACCTCAAGCGCTCGCGTATTCCTGCGCCGCGGCAACGGTGAAATCACCATCAACCGGAAGCCGCTGGACGAGTTTTTCGGCCGCAAGACCGCGCGCATGATCGTTCGCCAGCCGCTGGAGCTGGTCGAGCTGTCTGACAAGTTCGACGTCAACGTCACCGTCAAGGGCGGCGGCACCACGGGCCAGGCCGGTGCGATCCGCCTCGGCTTGGCTCGCGCTCTGATGGAATATGACGAGTCGCTGCGCTCATCACTGCGCCGAGCCGGCTTCGTCACTCGCGACGCCCGTGCCGTTGAGCGTAAGAAAGTGGGTCTGCACAAGGCACGTAAAGCCACGCAGTACTCCAAACGCTGATCGAGCGATCAGCTCACGGTCCTTTTTGGGGGATCGTCTAGTGGTAGGACTACGGACTCTGACTCCGTCAGCGGGGGTTCGAATC
>JBCDLQ010000151.1:0-5995 GCA_039414335.1 Pseudomonadota bacterium
CCTCGGCCATGGTGACCAACCGGCTGTCGGAACGCGAGCCGCCGACAAAGCCACCCCCATGAATGAGGATCACAACGGGAAGCGCTTCAACGTTTGGGTCATCGATGAGCGGTTCATAGAGATCGAGAATCAAGGGTTCGCTGGATGCGCCACCCTGGCCTGCGCCGGTGCCGTAAACGATAGCATTCGTTGTGCGCACCGCATAGGTAGGTTCGTCTCTCGGAAGAAGAAGATCGTCTGCCCAAGCCAATACAGGCAGCAGCATACTGAGCAAGGCAAACCATCGTACGTATCGGGACATTCCATCCATTCCTTTTCGCATTCAGCTTGGCCGTCATCGCTGGCCAGTTTCACCAGGCACCTATTGTGCGGGTTGGAACTGTGAAGATGTGTGTCTGAATTGGTCGAAGTGCAAAAGGCGCAGATCGTTCCTTGATCCGATTCAGACAGCAACAAACTCGATGAATTCGCGGCAGGCCAGGGCGGTTTCAACGACTCGCCTGACGACTTGTCCAGAAGTGAAATCACTCGGCTTCAGGGAAATCTGCACCATCATGCTCTTGAGTTTGAGCTCGTCCGCATGTCGGTGTTCAGCGTGCTGACTGTAACCACGCGGCATGGATTTCAGTGCGCCTTCGCGGACCAGGTCCAGGCCATTGGACTTCAGGTCCATCTTGATCTCGGCGAAGGCATTGGGGTTGTCGATGATCCGATCGCGAATCGGCCCCAAGGCAGAAGCTTTCAGCTTGTAGCGTCCAAACGCCGCGAAGCCGCCCTTTGAATCCATATGGAGATAAACGAAAGTCTTCGCGCCGGACTTCATCCCATTTGGCGTCAGCAGGCCGCCGATATTGGTCTTGTAGGGGTCCTTGTTCTTGGAGAATCGGACGTCCCTGTTCATGCGAAACATCGTGTTGCGGCCGCCGTAGAACCTCATATCCTCGGCCAGTAGTTCGTCTGATATCTCTTCCAGCATCTGGCTGAAGGGCTCCAGCACAACCGACTCGAATTCGGCCTTGTGCTCGTGATACCACTCGCGATTATTGTTCTCTGCGAGTCGTCCCAGCAGATTGAATGCGCTGTCTTGTATCGGGTGGGTTTCAGTCATTTTCATCGCTCGAGTCTAGATTCGGGAGTTATTCTGCGAGAGGGTAGCGCGAATCGTTCGGAAGCGTTATTCGGCTCCGAGGCATCAAGGCATCCTCTCGAGAAGCACTAGTCAATCGTCGACGCCAGGTTTTAGTTCTGATCCGAACGATATCGAGCTGGCGTTACGCCAACCCAGTGCTTGAATCGTTGAGTCATGTGGCTTTGGTGAGCGAAACCCACTTGCACACTGATTTCGCAAAGCTCAGCTTTGGTTGCCAGTAATGCTTTCACTTTCTCAATGCGCATCCAATCAATGAAGCGAGCCGGGCTTTCGCCAAAGCTCAGTTTGAACATTCTGGCAAAGTGATAGGGACTTAGTCCGACAGAGTCAGCCAGCTCAGCAAGGGTGATTTTCTCACCGAGTCTGTCGTTAATCTGATGATAGATGAGGCGCCTGGCCCTGGCGGAGAGACCGCCTTTGGGTTTTGGGGCCGGTAATCTGAAAACAGCGAACTTTTCGACAACCAGCTGAATGACTTCATAGCTCAATTGCTCGATGGCCAGATCCGACTCGGTCGCCTGGCTCTGCCGTGCGAGCAGGCAATTCAGGAAAGCGGACCGGAGCTCTGAATCTTCGAGAAAGAGCTGGTCCTCGAGTTCTATGAATCGCGTGTCCACTTGATAGGCGCTGGCGCAGTATCGCTGCAGAAAAGAATTGCTGAAGTAGAGATGGGCAAACGTGACTTGCTGATTGATTTTCCATACGCTGCCTTGGGTTTGAGGCATGAAGCAGAAGCTGCCTGTCGATCCTCTGCTAGCGGGACGATCTGTGCGAATGTTTTCATTTCCCCCCGCCAGATACAGACTCAGCGTATGGAATTGATCATTCTGGTAACGGATCTGATGTCCTTTGTCCATGGTCCATCGCCGAACGCTGATGTCCTTTGACGGGCCGGATAGATGACTGCTCTCATCCTGGACGAACTGACTGAATTCGACTGCTTCCATTCTGGCTCGAACGTTTCATCCTTAGAAAACCGCAAGATCATGATATTCCCGCGAGCATTCAGGGTCTATCTTGCTTGATCAAGCCTCGATTGAAATCGTCGAAAAGGAAGGGACGTGAGGAAATTCTTCTTGTGGAGTGCCGCCCTGATTGTGCTGGCATCTGTCGCTGTGATGGCGCTAGGCTATTCGTTCAAGGTGGGTCTAGGTAGCCCGATCGACAGCTATGCCGCCAACCCGGTTTTTGCGCCGAACGCGGCGATTGCAACGAGTCAACCGTTGGCGAGTCAAGCGGGCATGCATGTCTTACGGGAAGGTGGCAATGCGATTGACGCGGCTGTCGTTTCTGCAGCGGTGCTGAGCGTCGTTGAGCCCTATATGAGTGGGATCGGTGGCGATATGTTTGCCATCGTCTGGTTGGAAGAAGAGCAGCGGCTGATCGGAATCAATGGGAGTGGCAGAGCCGGTTCTCTGATGAACCGAGAAGCCATTGGCTACCGGCGCCGGGTGCCGAACGACGGCGCGCAGTCTGTGACGCTTCCTGGCGCGCTGTCCGGTTGGGCCTTGTTGTTGGAGGAGTACGGCACCTTGACCTTGGCTGAAGCGTTGCAGCCGGCGATCGAGCTCGCCGAGTCGGGTTTTCCCATATCGGAGATCACCGCCGAGGAATGGGGCCTGTTCACCAACAAGCTGTCGTATGACGAGGGCGCTCGCGAGAGTTTCCTGGTTGATGGTCAGCGCGCTCCGGCTTCAGGTGAGTGGTTCAGCAATCCAGACTATGCCATGACACTCCGTCGAATCGCTGATGAAGGAATCGGCGTCTTCTACGGTGGTGCTCTCGGGGACGAGATCGCTGATCGGGTGCAGGCCTTGGGCGGGTTTCTGACCCGGGAGGACTTAGCTGACCATGAGGCTGAGTGGGTCGCGCCGGTCGCTGTCGACTACCGTGGTTATCGTCTCTGGGAGCTACCGCCTAATGGACAGGGCATTGCCGCACTCGAGATGCTGAAACTCCTGGAACCCTACGATCTAGAAGCGATGGGGCACAATTCAGCGGATTATCTGCACCACTTGATCGAAGCCAAGAAATTGGCTTACGCAAATCTTGAGGCGCTCGTAGGGGATCCCGATTTCATGGAGACAACACCGGCAGACATCCTGGCCGAGGAAGTCATCGATCGACGTCGTACATTGATCGACTCCGACAATGCAATGGAGCGGGCGGATCCCGATGCCTCGCTGACGACGAGCGAGACGACCTATCTCAGCATTGCTGATGAGCAGGGCAATATGGTGTCATTTATCGGGAGCCTCGCGGGTTCTTTCGGATCCGGCATCGTTGTGCCGGGAACCGGTTTCGCGCTACAGAATCGGGGGGTGGGCCTGTCCATGTTGCCGAATCGAGCGAATAGCGTCGAACCCCGTCGGCGGCCCTTCCACACGATCATTCCGGGGTTCGTAACGCGTGTCGCGGAGGATGGCACCGATTCACCGTGGTTGAGTTTTGGCATCGTTGGGGGCGCGCAGCAGCCTCAGGCTCACGTGCAGCTGCTGCTGAATCTCATCCTGTTCGATATGAACGTGCAGACAGCGATTGATGCCCCTCGATTCAGGCACTGGGAAGACAATCAGGTCAGCTTCGAGGCAGCAATTCCTGACGCTGTTATCGATGAGCTTAGAGATCGGGGTCATGCCCCTCAGAACCCGCTAATGGCGTCGGCGCAGCGGATCTTTCTTGGTAACAACCGTGGGTTGATCTTCGGCAGCGGCCAGGCTGTCCAACGTCTGGAACGAGGTTACGTAGCGGCTTCTGATTCGCGTCGCGATCGCGGTGCGGCAGGGCACTGATTGCTTGGCTCTACATTCAAGCAAGTACTGTTGTCTCATGCAAAAAGCCCCGGCCGCTTGCGCGACCGGGGCTTTGACTTTCAGCCTTGAAGCTTTCGCTTAGCTGGCTTTCGCTTCCTGGCGCTCCTTCTCCGCTTCGATCACTTTTTCAGCGATCTGCTGCGGGCACGGCAGGTAGTGCGAGAACTCCATGGAGAACTGACCACGACCTGAAGTGATGGTGCGCAGGTGTCCGATGTAGCCAAACATTTCCGACAGGGGCGCTTCAGCCTTCACACGAATACCGGTCGGCGTGGGCTCCTGATCCTTGATCATGCCGCGGCGACGGTTGAGGTCACCGATCACGTCACCGATGTTGTCTTCCGGCGTGAACACGTCGACTTTCATGATCGGCTCGATCAGCTGCGGGCCGGCCTTGATCATGGACTGACGGTAGGCGCCCTTGGCAGCCAGCTCGAAGGCAACTGCCGAGGAGTCGACCGCGTGGAAACCACCGTCGAACAGCTCGATCTCCACGTCCAGCACGGGGAAGCCGGCCAGCGGGCCTGCTTCCATCATGCCGGCGAAGCCTTTCTCGATCGCCGGGAAGAATTCCTTCGGCACGTTACCGCCAACAACCGTTGATGCGAAGTTGAAGCCCGTGCCGGGCTCGCCCGGACGGATGCGGTAATCGATCTTGCCGAACTGGCCCGAACCACCCGACTGCTTCTTGTGGGTATAGCTGTCTTCCACCGGCTGGGTGATCGTCTCGCGGTAGGCCACCTGCGGCTCACCGACTTCCAGTTCCACGCCGTAGGTGCGCTTCAGGATGTCGACCTTGATGTCCAGGTGCAGCTCGCCCATGCCTTTCAGGATGGTTTCGCCAGAGTCCTGGTCCGTTTCGACGCGGAAGGACGGATCCTCGGCAATCATTTTGCCGATGGCCACGCCCATCTTCTCTGAACCGGCCTTGTCCTTCGGAGCCACGGCAATCGAGATCACCGGCTCCGGGAAGACCATGGCTTCCAGGGTGCAGGGGTTCTTCGGATCACACAAGGTGTGGCCTGTCTGGACGTTCTTCAGACCGACGCAGGCAAAGATGTCGCCGGCCTGAGCCGTGTCGATCTCGCCACGCTCATCGGCGTGCATTTCCACCATACGGCCGACGCGCTCGGTCTTGCCCGTGGCTGAGTTCAGGATCGTGTCGCCCTTGCTGATCTTGCCCGAGTAGACACGAACGAAGGTCAGGGCGCCAAAACGGTCGTCCATGATCTTGAACGCCAGCGCGCGGAACGGCTCGTCGGCAGAGACGATAGCCTTTTCGCCGGTCGGGTTGCCTTCCTCGTCGGTCAGGTCCTGCGGATCGACTTCCGTCGGGCTCGGCAGGTAATCGACAACGGCATCCAGGATCAGCTGCACGCCCTTGTTCTTGAACGCCGAACCACAGTAGGTCGGGACGAACTTGAGGGTGCGCGTGCCTTCGCGGATGCAGCGCTTGATGTCTTCCATGGACGGCTCTTCGCCTTCCATGTACTGCATCATCACGTCGTCGTCCATTTCGACGGCGGTCTCGATCAGCTCCGTACGATAGGCTTCGACGTCGTCAACCATGTCGGCGGGTACGTCGGTAATTTCATAATTCTCGGGCTGTCCGGAGTCGTCCCAGATCCAGGCCTTGCGGGTCAGCAGATCAACCACGCCCTTGAATTCGCTTTCCGTGCCGATCGGCAGGACCATCACCAGCGGGTTGGCACCCAGGACATTCTTGACCTGGTCAACCACGCGGTAGAAGTCCGCACCAACGCGGTCCAGCTTGTTGACGAAGATGATGCGAGAGACTTCAGAGTCGTTCGCATAGCGCCAGTTGGTTTCGGACTGGGGCTCAACGCCGCCCGATCCGCAGAACACTCCGACACCACCATCAAGGACCTTGAGGGAACGATAGACTTCAATGGTGAAGTCGACGTGTCCGGGGGTGTCGATGATATTGAAACGGTGGTCGTCCCAGAAACACGTGGTCGCAGCTGACTGAATCGTGATCCCACGCTCCTGCTCCTGCTCCATGAAGTCCGTC